>JAGALN010000194.1 GCA_017625185.1 Clostridia bacterium | reverse complement strand
TCTTTTTGTATCTGCCCGCTTTCCTGATTGGCGCAGCGGTTGTCATGAGCTATCTTCTCTTTATGCTGGGAGCTTTTCTGCTTAACAGAACCAGACCGGTCCGGATTCTTTATCAGCCGTTCTGGGCGTTCTGTGCTCCCCGGTCCATGTGCTATCTGGCAGGAGTGCTGTATTTGATAGCATCCTTTTCGTCGGATTCCACCGTCTGGACAGCGGCACTGAAAAATATTTTGGTTCTGCTTTACGGATACTTTGCAGTTTGCGGAATGTCCTTTATTGATTATAAACTCAAGAAGAAAATTTCTTCCGGCTACGGAAGAACTGCCATTTATTTTGCAGTGTTCTGTGTAGGATATATGTTTTTGGGAATGCTTTTCCAGGGACTATGTATTCTGGGAATGATCGATGGCGTGTTTGGATTCAGGATAAGAGAGGAAAGTGTCAGACATGAATAGAGGATTCAAGGGATTGCGAAGGCGAATGTTTGCAGAAGACGGCTTGTGGCTTGTACTTGGCTTTCTGGTTTTTGGAGTACTGACCCTTGTGTTTGCAGAAAAGTACCAAAAGGATTTACGGATTCTGGCTGTTTTAGAGATGGTATTTGCTGTGGTATCCTGTGTTGTTGGTGTGTTTGTTGCAAGGCGGAAAAAACAAGTTCTGCTGGAGCGGTTGGAGAGTTTCTCCTTTTGTACCGAGGCGGCAACCCGGGCTGCGGTTCTGACCTTCCCGGCGCCTATGGTAGTTACAGACGCAGAGGGTGTTGTAACGTGGTACAATGCAAGATTTCAGTTGATGCTGAACCGGGAGGAGATGTTCGGTGAGCATCTGCAGGATTTGTGCCCTGAACTGCAGTTTAGTATTTTTGCAGAGGATACTGATCCGGTTCCCCAGAACTTCTCCTATCGTGATAAGGACTACCTGGTAACAGGGAAAACAATCCCGGTTCTCCGTCAGGCTGGTGAAACCCGTCTGGTTGGCATTTACTTCACCGATTTGTCGGAGAAAAAGCAGTTGGAAAAGAAGCTTGCCGACCAGAAGACGGTGGTATGTTCCTTGATGATCGATAACTATGACGAGGTGTTCAAGGGCACCCAGAACACCAATCACGGATCTTTGATTGCCGAGATTGAGCATTGTGTGAATAGCTGGGTAGAAAAGGGAGAGGGTGTTTCGGTTCGATATGAACGGGACAAGTTCCTGATTCTGTTTGAAGCGGAGAAGTTCCGTCCCTTGTGGGAGGAAAAATTCCCCATTCTGAACCAGGCAAAGGAAATCAGTCAGGGAAACCGAATTCCGGTAACCTTCAGCATCGGTGTGGGGCAATCCAAGGATACCCTGCGAGAGAATGAGGCTTTGGCGGATGCGGCATTGGACATGGCGCTGGGTCGCGGCGGTGATCAGGTTGTGGTGAAATCTGATGTAGGATTCCAGTTCTACGGTGCAAAAGGACGAGAGGTCGAAAAAAGCACCCGGGTAAAAGCAAGAGTGGTGGCACACGGTCTTCGTGATCTGGCGGAGCAGGCAGAGCGAATTTTTATCATGGGTCATAGCAACGCAGATGCAGACAGCCTTGGTGCTTCGGTTGGACTTTTCCGGATTCTTCGTTCTTTGGGTGCAGATGTTTACATCGCCCTGGACCGGGAAAGGAATCATGTTCAGCTGAGCCTGAAAGAATTGCTTTGTCAGGAAGAGTATAGCCAACGTATCGTTGGTGAAGAACGGGCTTTGGATTTGCTGAAGGAAAACAGCCTTTTGATTGTGGTGGATACCCATCGCCCCAGTATTGTGGAATACCCCAATCTGTTGAATCGCTGCGAAAACATGGTCTTGATTGACCATCATCGCCGCAGTGAGGACTTTTTGGAGCATACGGTGCTTTCTTATCATGAGCCATACGTTTCGTCCTCCTGCGAGATGGTAACCGAAATTCTGCAGTATTTGGATTGTGATAAGTATCTGGCACCCTATGAAGCGGAGCTGCTCTACAGCGGTATCTATCTGGATACCAAGGGATTTACTTTTAAGACGGGAACCCGAACCTTTGATGCGGCATCTTATTTGCGTAAAAGGGGTGCTGACCCCATCAATGTTCGGCGTATTTTTAGTAACGATATGGAGTTATATCTCCAGAAGTCGAGAATCATCAGCAGTGCCAAAATCTATCGGGACAACATTGCCATTGCCCTTTGTACTGAAAAAAGTAAGGATACCCAGTTGGTGGTTGCCCAGGCAGCAGATGACCTTTTGAATATCCGCGGGATTGAAGCGGCATTTGTCCTTGCGGAGGCGGGAAACCGTATTGTGATTAGCGGACGATCTCTGGGCACAGTGAATGTTCAGGTTGTTCTGGAAAAGCTGGGTGGCGGCGGACATATTACCATTGCCGGTGCACAGCTGCAAAGTGAAAGATTAGATCAGGCGGAAGAAGATCTTAAGGCTGCCATTGATGAAGCAATCTTTGGATAAGCGCTTGATTGAAAGAGAATGTAAGGAGGAGACATCATGCAGGTAATTTTATTAAAGGATGTAAAAGCACAAGGGAAAAAGGGAGATTTGATTAACGTCAGCGACGGTTATGCCAATAACTTTCTGCTGCCCAAGGGTCTTGCCAGAGTTGCCACCAAGCAGGCACTCAACGAACTGGAGGGACAGAAGGGTGCAGAACAGTACAAGCGGAATCAGGAGGAGCTCAAGGCAACCAACATTGCAGAGCGTCTGAAAGAGGTTAAGGTAAAGCTGACCGCCAAGGCGGGAAAAGAGGGGCGGCTGTTTGGCTCTATCACCTCCAAGGATGTGGCAGAGGCGCTCAAGGCCCAGTTCAATATTACCGTTGATAAGAGAAAAATCGATTTGCCTGACGGGATTAAGACCTGCGGCATTCGGGAGGTACAGGTAACTCTGTACCCGAAAATTGTGGGAACCTTCAAGGTGGAGGTCACCGAGGAGAATTAAAACTGTTTTGAACTGAGAAAAGCAGGTGAAAGAAATGGAAGAAAAAAACAACGGGACAGTGCAGGGGCTGGAAGGGATGTCCATGCCTTTTAGCAACGAAGCAGAGCAATCGGTACTGGGTGCGATTTACCTGGATAGCAAGTGTATCCCTGATGTGCTAGGAAAGGTTCGGGGGGAAGATTTTTATATCTCGCGGCATCAGGAGCTTTTTGAAGCCATTATTGAGCTTTATAACCTGGGGAAAAAAATCGATTTGATTACCATCAAGGAGCATTTGACCTTGCGGGGCACCCTGGAAAAAATAGGAGGACTTGATTTCGTTATTGAGGTTGCGAATCTTGTTCCCTCTACTGAAAATGTGGGCGACTATGCAGAAATTGTGCGAAACAAGGCAGTACAGCGGCAGATGATTCGCCTGGCTGACGAAATCCGGGGAAAGTGCTATCGGGGCGATGAGGAAACCGATGACATTCTGGCGGCGGCACAGCAGGGAGTGATTGATATCTCCCAGGCACGGAACAGCCGCGGACTGATTCATGTAGGGAAGTATCTGGGCGAAAACCTGGATCGTCTGGAAATGTTATCCGAGAAGGATTCTACGGTGACCGGGCTTACCACCGGATTCATTGATATCGACAGAAGGACATCGGGGTTACATCCGGCAGAGTTGATTATTCTGGCAGCACGTCCGGCTATGGGCAAAACCAGCTTCGCCTTAAATATCGCCAAGAATGCGGCGGTGAAAGGGAAAAAGAATGTGGCGATTTTCAGTTTGGAAATGCCCGGCATTCAGCTCGCAAGCCGACTGCTTAGTACCGAGGCGAAAATCAGCGGCGAGAGAATCAAGAAAGGTGATATCAAGGACGAGGAGTGGGGCAAAATCGGGACTGCCGTTGCAGTTTTAGGTCAGGCAGGCATCTATGTGGATGATACCTCCAGTATCACGGTTGCAGAAATTGGTGCCCGTTGCCGGAAGCTCATGCTGGATAAGGGTCTTGATTTGGTTGTGATTGACTACCTACAGCTGATCACCGGAAGCAGCCGTGGAGGCAACCGTCAGCAGGAAATTTCTGAGATTTCCAGAACGCTGAAGATTCTTGCCAACGACCTGAACATCCCTATCATTGCCTTATCCCAGCTCAGCCGTGCCTCCGATAAGGAAAAGCGGGAGCCATTGCTCAGTGATCTTCGTGATTCCGGTGCCATTGAGCAGGATGCAGATATGGTTATGTTCCTCCATCGGGAGGGGTATTACCATGAGGATGCGGAAGAACCCAATAAGGCAAAATGTAACTTTGCAAAACACAGAAACGGTGAGGTAGGCTATGAATACCTGACCTGGATTGGCGAATATACCATGTTTACAGACTGGAGCGGCGACCATGCAAGGTAAAACAATGCAGGTTTTAAAACAGGCGCAGACAACCATCCAAAGACATCGACTTCTTGAAGAAGGAGATACGGTACTGGTGGGTGTTTCCGGTGGCGGGGATTCGGTTTGTCTGTTGCATATTCTGCAAAAACTGAAAGAGGAATTGGGCATTACCCTCTCAGTAGCACATATTCACCACGGCATCCGTGGTGAAGAAGCTGACCGGGATGCGGTGTTTGTCCGTGAGCTTTGTAAGGCTTGGAAGATACCCTTTTCCTTAAGAAAGGTATCGGTTCCGGACTTTGCGGAGAAAGAGGACCTTTCCCTGGAAACGGCAGGACGGGTCTTGCGGTATCAGTGTTTCCGGGATCTTTGTGAAGTCAAGGGAATCCGGAAGATTGCCACTGCTCATAACCAAAACGATCAGGCGGAAACGGTACTGATGCGGGTTCTGCGGGGAACCGGCATTGAAGGCCTTGCAGGCATCCGTTACAAAAGGGAGGACGGTGTGATTCGACCTTTGCTAGATGTTTCTAGAGAGGATATCGAAGCCTACTTAGAAGAGAATCATCTGGAGTATTGTACTGATAGTACCAACCAAGAAGATGAGTATTCCAGAAACAGGATACGCCATCAGCTCATGCCTCAGCTGATGGAGCAGTTTAACCCGAAACTATTGCAGGCACTCTCCAGCCTTGCCAAGAACATGGCAGAGGATGGGGATTTCCTGAAGGGCTATGCAAGCCGTCTTTACAAACGACTGGGGTCGCCCTTGCCCAATCGCAGACCGGTGGTTCTGGAGATGGAATCATTGGAAATGTTGGAAAGATCCCTTAAGGTACGGCTTTGTAAGCTGGCGGCAGAAGATGCTATGGGAAGGGGCTACAAGGCAGAAAGAAAGCACTGGGAGAGTGTTCTGGGACTTCTTTCCAAGGAAACCGGCAGCAGGGTGGTTCTGCCCGGCGGATTGACGGTGTCGGTTGGCTATGGCTGGCTGATTTTTGAAATCCCGGAAGAGGCGGAGAAGAAGATTTCGACTTTTGAGGCAGTAACGGTGGAGCCGGAGCATTCCTATCCAGTCCCGGAGGGAACCGTTTCCTTTGCTTTGGCAGAGCCGACGAAGCAGCTTTTAGAGAATCAGTGGATGTTGGATTATGAAAAGCTGGATGGGTTGCCTCTGGAACTGAGAACCCGAAGGGACGGGGACAGAATTGCAGTTTATCGGGACGGTAGGGATAAAAAGTTAAAAGATTTTCTGATTGATGAAAAAATCCCCCGGGAAGAACGAGATAAATTGATGTTGGTTTGCAACGGGAATCAGGTAGTTTTGATTCCTGGGTATCGGATTGCGGAACCGTATAAAGTTGATTCAAATACAAAAAATGGATTGGTGGTTACCTATGACAAAAACAATGAGGGTCGGCGAAATTTTGCTGACGGAGGAGCAGATTAAGAGCAAGGTTGCGGAGCTTGCAGAACAGATCAATCGTGACTATGCGGGAAAAGATTTGATTGTAGTCGGTATCTTAAAGGGATGCTTTGTCTTTGTCAGTGACTTGGTTCGGCATCTGGACGGGGATGTGCAAGTGCATTTTATGCAGGTGTCCAGTTACGGCAGCGGTACCGAAAGTACAGGACAACTCCAGATTAAGAAGGATTTGAGTGTTGATATTGCCGGCAAGCATGTGTTGATTGCCGAGGATATTGTGGATTCCGGGAACACTTTGGTGAAGCTGCTTCCTATGCTGGAAGAGAGAAAACCGGCATCCATTCAGGTCTGTGCCCTTTTGAGTAAGCCTTCCCGCCGTCAGGTGGAGTATGATCCGGACTATATTGGGTTTGAGATTCCGGATAAGTTTATTGTAGGATATGGACTTGACTGTGACGAGCGGTTTCGGCAGTTGCCCTACATTGGCGTTGTGGAAATTGAAGACTAAAATTGATTACATAAGGAGATGGAAACCATGCAGGGGATTGAAACAAAATTTTCTGATAAGGTAAAACACATGGAGGGCTCTGCCATCCGTGAGATTTTTAAGATTTTAG
>JAGALN010000193.1 GCA_017625185.1 Clostridia bacterium | reverse complement strand
CTGCCGATGCTCCTTTTTGCGTGCAATCAAAAGAGTTATTGATTCTTTTCTAAATCCTTGTTCCGGATTTCCACACGGCGGACCTTGCCGCTGATGGTCTTGGGAAGCTCATCTACAAAGTCCACAATTCTGGGGTATTTGTAGGGAGCGGTGTGGGTCTTGACATATTCCTGAATCTCTTTCTTCAGTTCGTCAGTTCCAACGGTTCCCTTGGTTAGAACAATGGTTGCCTTAACAATCTGTCCGCGAACCTCGTCAGGAACAGCGGTAATGGCACACTCTAAAACATAAGGCAATTCCATGATGACACTCTCGATTTCAAAAGGTCCGATGCGGTAGCCGGAAGACTTGATGACATCATCGATACGGCCCACATACCAGAGATAGCCGTCCTCGTCCATGGTCGCCTGATCGCCGGTGTGATAGAAGCCATCGTGCCATACATCCTTGGTTTTTTCCTCGTCCAAATAGTAGCCGATAAAGAGACCGCAGGGTGCACCCTCCTTGGTACGGATACAGATTTCACCGGTATCACCGGTTTTACATTCGTTGCCGTCCGGATCAAGAATAACTACATCGTACAGGGGACTAGGTCTGCCCATGGAGCCGATTTTCGGGGTGGAACCTACGAAGTTGGCAATGGAAAGAGTGGTCTCGGTTTGACCAAAGCCTTCCATGATATTCAGTCCGGTTGCTTTTTTGAACTGGTTGTAAACCTCCGGGTTCAACGCCTCGCCTGCGGTGGTGGCATATTCAATGGAAGAGAGGTCGTACTTGGACAAATCCTCTTTGATAAAGAACCGATACATGGTGGGCGGTGCGCAGAAGGTGGTGATGTTGTACTTCTTAAAGAGAGGAAGAATATCCTCGGAGCGGAATCGGTCAAAGTCGTAAGTAAAGACTCCTGCTTCGCAGAGCCACTGTCCGTATAGCTTGCCCCAGAGTGCTTTCCCCCAGCCGGTGTCGGAAATGGTAAAGTGGAGTCCGTCAGGATTGACATTATGCCAATGCTTGGCGGTGGGATAGTGTCCCAAAGCATATTTATAGGAATGGGTGGCAATCCGGGGATAACCGGTGGTTCCGGAGGTAAAGAGCATTAACATGGGATCATCGCCGCAGGGGGAATCCTCGGTGCGGTTATAGTGGGTGCTGAACCGTTCCATCTCCACGTCAAAGTTGTTCCAGCCTTCCTTTTCGCCGCCAACTAAAATCTTGGTCATGCCGGGGAATTCAGCAGCTGCCTTTTCGGCCTCGGCGGATACCTCTCCGTCTGCGGTGCAGACAATGGCTTTTACGCCGGCTGCCTTGTAACGATATGTAAAGTCGTGTTCTACAAGCTGGTTGGTGGCAGGGATTGCGATAGCACCAATCTTATGGAGCGCTAACATACAGAACCAGAACTGATAATGCCGCTTTAAGACCAGCATGACGGTGTCGCCGCGCTTGATGCCAAGGGATTCAAAGTAGTTGGCAGTCTTAGCAGAATACTTCTTCATATCGCTGAAGGTAAAGGTTCTTTCTTGTCTGTCATTGGAGAGCCAGAGCATTGCCCGTTTGTCGGGGGACTTTTTCGCAATGGCATCCACACAGTCAAAGGCAAAATTGAACTTGTCAGCATTCTTGAAGGAGATGCCGTTAAAGACACCCTGCTCATCGTAAGAGGATTCCACAAAGTTATCTGCAACCGTCTTTTTTGCAGCTTTTGCAGCAGAGGCGGCCTTTGCTGCAATGAAAGGTGCCTCGGGGTATTCCTCGCTAAAATGCCCGTCTTGAGGGTTTAAAACAACTGCATGAAATTCACAGCCTTCCTCGCTGACGGCAATCATGCCGTGGGGAATGATACTGTTGTAGAAGATGGAGTCTCCCTCGTGGAGAACGTCAACATGGTTACCAACCTGAACCTTTAAAGAACCCTTGACGATTACGTCAAACTCCTGACCGTTGTGGGAGTTCAGTTTGATGGGTGCATTCTGTTCTTCGGCAAGATACGGGAACTTAACCAGAAACGGCTCTGCCAGTTTATCCCGGAACTTGGGAGCTAAGTTGTTATAAACTACGCCTTGTTTTTTGATAATCTTAAGGCCCTCACCCTTTCTGGTGATAGCAAAGGAGGTAAGAGTAGAACTGGTACCCTCTAGGATATCAACCACCTCCACGTTACAAGCCTTGGCACACTTATAGATAAAGGTAAAACTAAAATCAGTTTCGCCCTCCTCCAGGAGTTTGTAGTCCTCCAACGATACGCCGGTTAGCTTGGCAAGTTCTTCCTGGGTGTAGCCCTTTGCTTCCCGCAGGTCTTTGATTCTGCCGGCAACCTCTTTCAAATTGTAGTCCATCTTTGTTTTCTCCTTTCTTGAAATAAGATTGAAAAGGATTTGAATAAAACAAAAAACCCACCACAAAGAAAGCCTTTGAGACGGGTCATACAACTCGCGGTACCACTCAAATTGCGGAACAAGTTCCGCCACTTTGCAGGCTCTAACAAGCCCTTTGCTTTTACGCAGCATTACGGAAGAAGTCTACTTGCAAATAGCTTTCG
Organism: Clostridia bacterium; assembly: GCA_017625185.1. Taxonomy (GTDB): domain Bacteria; phylum Bacillota; class Clostridia; order Monoglobales; family Monoglobaceae; genus Ructibacterium. The sequence goes on along the minus strand of JAGALN010000193.1, from coordinate 217 downwards.
GTTCTCCAACTCGGAAGTGATGGGTCATTGGAAAGCTTTGTCATTGGCTCGCACCTACCGCCAACTCTCTCAAGACTCTGCAGTCCGACCGTCTTCGTCATAGTCGTTTGTGATATTCAAATTTAAAATGTATTATACTCGTAATTTTTCTTCTTGTCAAGAGTTTTTTGAAAAAAAGAGAAGATTAAAAAAGACAAGCTCCTAACAAAACCTTTCT
>JAGALN010000192.1 GCA_017625185.1 Clostridia bacterium | reverse complement strand
CATCATAGATTGCATAGCTATAGTGTGTGTATGCCCCAGGATTGATAATGATGGCATCGGCACTTCCTAAGGCATGATGGATGTAATCAATGATTTCCCCCTCGCCGTTGCTCTGGAGCACAATCACCTCGCAATTCCGGGCGTTGCCGTACTCCTCCAGATAGTTTTCCAAGGAATTATAGTCCTTTTTCCCATAAACATCCGGCTCTCTTACCCCCAACATATTCAGATTAGGGCCGTTAATTACCATAATTCTCATAGTATTCCACCTCTTTGATTATTTTCTCTATGGCTTCTTCCATGGTGCCTGTATTTTCAACATGAATCTTTGCCCAATTATGATACAAGTCGTATCGTTGCTCATAAAGGGTTATCAGGCGTTCCTTTCCCCCTTTTAAGAGAGGACGCTCCGCCGTGGATATTGTGTCCAAAAGCGCTGCAAGGGGTCTGTCCACAAAAACAATAAGTCCTTGCTTTGCGATTTCCAAGTTTCCCGGAACAGTAACAACACCTCCGCCCGTTGCCAAAACTCCGCCAAACCCGGCAATATTATGAAATGCTTGGGTTTCCAGTTTGCGAAATCCTGCCTCGCCATCCTGGTCAAAAATATCGCTGATTTTTTTGCCGGAGGTTTCTTCAATGACGGTATCCAAATCCAGAAAGGGTCGGTTCAAAACAGATGCAAGTTTTCTCCCAAGCGTAGATTTCCCACAACCCGGCATCCCAATTAAGATAATATCCTTTTTCATGATTTATTCCCCCATGGCTCCTGCTGGATAGTTTCCCAACAGTTTAAACTCCTGGGCTTCCGCAATGACTTCATCGGTAACCTGCCGAACCTTTTCGTCCAGAAGATTGCCGGTATAATCCACAAAGAACATATACTCAAACCGCTGGTTAGGAATGGGTCTAGACTCCAACTTTAAGAGGTTAAGTCCGCCTCTTGCAAAGCAGGACATGACCCGATGGAGCTCCCCGCTCTCATGAGGCAAAGTAAAGACAATACTGATTTTATCGCATTCCTCTGTAATTTCCGGACATTTTGCAACTACCGCAAACCGGGTCATGTTTTGCTCACTGCTATTGATATTCTCTGCCAGAATCTCCAATCCATAAATTGTGGCATTCTGCTTCCCGGCAATGGCGGCAACCGTCACATCCTCAAGTTCTGCCACCAGCTTCGCACTTTGTGCAGTGCTGTGGCAAACCTCGGTTTTAGGACTTCCAATGGAATTCAAAAAGGTCTGGGATTGCAGGATTCCTTGTTCATGGGAATAGACTTTTGAAATCTTCGAGAGTTCTGTGCCTTTCTTACCAAGCAGGCAATGATGGATTGCAAGATTGACTTCTCCCACAATGGAGCATCCGTATTTTCCAAGCAAATCCAAAACCGCAGCAATAGAACCCGTAGAGGAATTCTCAATAGGCAAGACCCCATAGTCCGCCTCCTCCCTTGTGAGTGTTTCTAAAACTCCCGCAAAGGAATCTACCGGAAATCTTTGGGTCTCTGTCCCAAAATACTCCATGGTCGCCCCCTCACTGTAGGAGCCACTTGCACCAAAGTAACAAACCCGTGGATTCTTTATCCTGGCATTGGAGCTACTGAGTACACTTTGAATCACATCTTCTTTTTGTACATCCGCAAGTTTTTGTTTTTGCAGGTTTCGACTGATTGCCATAATTCCACTGAAAAACGCATAGACTTCGTCCTTCAGTTCCGGATTCTTAAGCATCTCCATCTTTGCAGCAAGAACCTCTTTTTCCCGTTGCACATCCAAAATCGGCATTCCAACACTCCGTTTATAATCTGCAACCTGACTGCAAAAATCCATTCTCTCCGCAAAGAGTTCTAATAATTGCTTGTCAATTCGGTCGATTCCTTGTCTTAATTCCTCGAGACTTTTCATTGTTTTCCATCCTTTATTTTGTTTTCAGCATATCCAAAAGAGCAATGGCACATCCCGCCTCTACCACCGGTACTGCTCGGTGGGCAATGCAAGGATCGTGTCTTCCGCGAATGGAAACCTCCGTGTTTTCCATGGTCTTTAAATTCACTGTCTGTTGCGGTTTGGCAATTGACGGTGTAGGTTTCATTACCACCTTAAAAAGCAAAGGCATTCCGTTGGTAATTCCCCCATTGATACCGCCATTGTGGTTGGTTTTTGTTTTGACAGTTCCATGCTGCATACAAAAGGCATCATTCGCCATAGAACCTGGCATTTCAGCAAACTGGAACCCGTCCCCAAACTCGATTCCCTTGACCGCAGGAATGGAAAACATCATGGAGGAGAGCTTACTCTCTACTGATTCGAAAAAGGGGTTCCCCAAGCCAACAGGAAGACCGGTTACACTACATTCAATGATACCGCCAACCGAATCAAGTTCGTTCTTCTTTTCCACGATATACGCTTGCATGGCATCTCCTGCTTCAGCATCAACGGTAGGAAATGTGCGATTTCTGATGGTATCAAACAGTTCCGGACTCCCGGTAACCGGGTCAAATGCTTGGTCAACAATACTACCCACTCTTAAAATATGAGCACCGATTTTAATTCCCTCCTGGTCCAAAATCTGTTTTGCTATTGCACCAGCAAACACAATGGGTGCCGTCAGCCGTCCAGAAAAATGCCCGCCACCACGGTAGTCATGGCACTCGCCATACTTCATAAATCCGGTGAAATCCGCATGACCCGGACGGAGCAATTCCGGCGTATAATCTTTCGATATGGTATTGGTGTTTTCAATCAAACCGGCAAGAGGGGTTCCGGTGGTCTTCCCCGCAAAGAATCCGGAGAGAAATTTTACCTCGTCTTTTTCATTCCTGGGCGTGGATAGCGCATTCTGTCCCGGTGCCCGACGACGCATCTCCCGGCGGATTTCTTCTAAATCAAGGGGAACTCCGGCAGGAATCCCATCAATCACAACTCCGATTCCCGCTCCATGGGACTCTCCAAAAATGGTAACTCTAAACTGTTCACCCCAACAATTCATACCCCCATCAACCTTCCTCTTCTGTAATTTCTTGTCCAAACTTCATGAGCGTTTTAGGACCTTGCTGCAATCCCTGATAGACCTCAAAGAAATCGGGGAAGGACTTCTTCACCGCTTCTTTCGCACCGGTTATTGTAACCGCTCCCTCGCATCGGCAAGCAGCAACGGCAAGCGCCATGGCAATTCGATGATCGTTCCAGGAAGAAACTGTTTCCCCACAAAGAATCTGGGTTCCCTGAATCTTCAAATAGTCAACGCCCTCTTCAATGTCAAGTCCCAATCGGGAAAGCTCGCTGGAAATAGCAGCAAGACGGTCGCTCTCTTTCATTCGAAGCCGTCCGGCGTTCACAATTCTGCTTTCCCCTTTCAAAAACCCGCAAAGCACTGCAAGCACAGGAACCAAATCAGGAATCTCCCGTGCATCAATTTCGATACCGTGCATAGCCTCTGTCGGAGTCACCCCGATACTACCGTCAGGATGCTTTATTACATTGGCTCCTGTCTGCTCTAAGATTTCCAGAATCTTTTTATCACCCTGCAAGCTGTTTTCATCCAATCCATCACAACGCAGCTTGCAACCAATCGCACCTGCCACCAGGAAGAAGGCGGCCTGGGAATAATCTCCTTCTACCCGATAATCTGTCCCTTTGTATTTCTGACCGCCAGGGATCAGAAACCGTCGATAATTTTCATTTATAATTTGAATTCCAAAATCATTCAAAACCGAGAGTGTTAAATCCAGATAGCCTTTGGACTCCATCTCGGTTGTAATAACAATCTCACTGTCTCCATCCAACATCGGTAATGCGAACAAAAGTCCCGTTACAAATTGAGAACTGACATCACCCGGCAGAGAGAATTTTCCCGGCTCCAGTTTTCCTTCAAGAGTCATGGTATCTTTCTTGATAGCACAAGAAATCTCCCTTGTTGCAAAGAGATCTATGTATGGTTTTTGCGGTCTGCTCATCAACCGGCCTTTTCCGGATAAGGTCACTTTTCTTCCAAAAAGCAATGCCACCGGAGTTAAAAACCGAAGGGTCGACCCGCTTTCTTCACAGTTTAATCGGAGAATTTTGGGAATCCTCTTTTGTTTGCCGGAAAAGGTAACAACCCCTTCTTTTTCATTCACCGAAAAATCCGCACCCATGGCCTCCATACAGCCAAGGGTTGCCTGGATATCCTTGGAAAGTGCAATATTTTCAACGCGGCAAGGTTCACCTGACAAGGCTGCTGCAATAATTGCCCGGTGGGCAACACTTTTGGAGGGCGGAATCTTTACTTTGCCCTGTAACATGATTGGCTCAATTTGGATTATATCCATTCTTATCCTCCGTTACTGTAATACGTCTTCTTTTCCAGTCCTTATAATCTTAACTTCCCCAATCTTGGTCAGCAAGATCAAATGAATCTCATTTCCACTGCCCTTTTTGTCAACCGAGATGGCATCCATAAGGGATTCCTTGGAAAGTGCAACACGGGTAGGCAACCGAAAACTCTGCAGCAATTGCTCCATCCTTTTTCCTGTGCCTGGCTCGGTTATACCATGGTTCTCCCCATATTCGCAAGCCATTACCATGCCGATTGCCACAGCCTCGCCATGGGTGTAGGTTTGATAATGGTATTCCTTTTCAATGGCGTGCCCAAAGGTATGTCCAAAGTTCAACACCATCCGTCCGCCGGTATCCAACTCATCCTCTTCTACTACCTTGCGTTTCATGTCACAACAAGTATACACGATTTTATCAATTTTTGCAAATAATTCCTCATCGCTCTTGATTTCCTCCAGAAAGGAAAATAGTTCAGCACTTCCAATGGCGCCATACTTAATCACCTCTGCCATGCCGTCTGCAATGTTTCGATCCGGCAACGTTTTAAGACACAGAGGGTCAATCAAAACCATTTTCGGCTGATAAAAGGCTCCTACAAGGTTTTTCCCTTTGGGTAGGTCAATGGCTACCTTGCCGCCCACACTGGAATCTACCTGAGATAGAATGGTGGTGGGAATCTGTACAAACGGAATCCCCCGAAGCAAGGTTGCCGCAGCATACCCGGTCAAATCTCCAACCACGCCACCGCCCAATGCTACCACCAGGTCTGATCTTGTCATTCCAAAATCCAGCATCTCGTCATAAAGCCGGAACAACTGCTCTTGACACTTGCTCTCTTCCCCTGCCGGAACTTGACATATTTGAACGGAAAATCCTTCTTTCTTGAGGCTCTCTGTTACCGTTCCTGCATAGAGAGGTCCCACATTGGAATCGGTCACAATGGTGGCCTTGTTGCCGGCAGAGATTTTCCGGAGATAGCTTCCTGCTTTCTCCAACAGACCATGCTGGATATGAATTTCATACTCCCTGCCCGGAAGATTGATTTGTAACGATTTCATGATATCACTCATTTCCTTTTTTCTCGTCTGCCAAAAACTCCGGCTCCTTATTTCTCATAATCTCTTTGTTTCTTGCGACTGTTTCCAAAAGAGAATGCAGTTCTCCCGCATTCTCTTCTTGGATTGCATTGCGAATCCGGTTCAGGCTTCTTAAATAACGATCAATTTCTGCAACCACGTTTTCCTTATTATCCAGGAAAAGCTCTGTCCACAAATCGGGGTTGATTTTCGCAATCCGGGTGCAATCCCGAAAGGCTCCGGCAGTGTAGGCACGATTCATGTTGGGATGAAAGTCAAGGCAGAGTCCTGCCGCCGCAATATGCATCAAATCGCTGGTATAGGCAATCACACCGTCATGCTCTTCGAAGGTCGCCTGGGTGATTCGGGTAGCACCAATGTAATGTGCCATTTCTTTGACTAGGGCAATGCTACTCGCCTTGGCATCCGGCATGGGTGTCACAATAAAACCTGTCATCCAGAACAGTTCCGGTGTCGCATAGGAAAAGCCACTGTTTTCAGTGCCAGCCATAGGATGCCCGCCAACATAATCTACCCCATCGGGTAAACTTTGACAAATTTCCTTTGCAATGTTCCGCTTGATACCACAGACATCAGTTACCACAGCTCCCGGTTTCAAGCAATCCCGATTCTCCCGCAGAATCTTGGGAATCAATGTAGGATAGGTACACAAAATAACCAAATCCGCTCCGGAAATTGCCTCAGCCGGATTGCCGGTTGCAAAACTAACCGCCTTTTCCTTAATTGCCATTTCTCGGGTTTTAGCATCAATATCACAACCAACAATTTCCGCATTCCGAAACCCACGCAGTGCATAGGTAAGAGAACCGCCAATCAGTCCCATACCGATTACTGCAATCTTAAAGTCGCTTTCCATCCCTTTATACCTCGATTCCTAAACTTTTTCCTACACCCTTCAGTTTCTTCATCAGGGAATCGAACTGTTTAGGATTCAAGGACTGAGCACCGTCACAAAGGGCCTTTTCGGGACAATTGTGTACCTCAACAATGATACCGTCTGCCCCAACCGCCATCGCTGCCAGAGAAAGGGGTTCTACCATCCAACTCATTCCCGCTGAATGAGATGGGTCAACAATAACCGGCAGATGGCTCAATCTCTTGACGGCAGGTATTGCACTCAAATCCAAGGTGTTTCTTGTGTAGGTTTCAAAGGTTCTGATTCCTCTTTCGCAAAGAATGACATTGGGGTTGCCGCCGGCAAGAATATACTCTGCAGACATCAGCCATTCTTCAATCGTAGAGGAAAGACCTCTCTTCAACAGAATCGGCTTCTTGCACTTGCCCAGTTCTTTCAAGAGGTCAAAGTTCTGCATATTTCTGGCACCAACCTGGATCACATCCACATTTTCTACAAAAGACTCCACCATGTAAGGGGACATGATTTCTGTTACAATGGGAAGACCGGTTTTTTCCTTTGCCTCTTTCAGCAATCTGATTCCTTCCAGTTCCAATCCCTGGAAAGAATACGGAGAGGTTCTCGGTTTAAACGCACCGCCCCGGAGAAGCTTTGCACCGCTCTTCTTCACATCTTCCGCAACCTCTAAAATCTGTCCCTCGCTTTCTACCGAGCAAGGTCCTGCTATAATGGTAAAGGTTTTTTCAACACCGATTTTGCTATCCCCAATTTCGTAGACACTATCTTCGGGATGGAATTTTCTGCTCGCCTTTTTGAAAGGCTCCGCAATCCGCATTACTCTGTCTACATGACAGTTCAGCATCAAGGTATCCGGGTCGATTCTGCTGGTATCTCCCAAAAGGCCTAGCACGGTACAATCAACACCGGTGTTGACCATAACATCCAACCCCATATCCTTAACGTAGGATATCATTTTTTGAACGTCTTCCTCCGTTGTTTTCGGTTTCAAAATTACTACCATTGTTTTTTCCTCCAATTTTTCTTTATATTTACCGCAAAAAGGACAGGTTCCTTCGAACCTGCCCTTTCATTGGTTACAAATGATAAAAGGTTTTTCTTACCTCACGGCAAGAGTAGGTTCAAAGGATTTTGAAAATTGGGTAAAGCAAAAATAGCCGTAGCCAAAAAAGCTAAAGCAAAAGTAAAAGAAATCATATTCAGCTTTTCTCAAGTACTGCTTCATCCGACCTGTCATCCTACGATACCTCTTCTTGGCAAGCCTTGCCTGCCCATATTCAAAAACTTATAAAATATTATATCACATTCTTTGCAAATTGCAAGATTTTTTTTGAATTTTTTCTTTTCTTTTGCTTTCGCATCCTAATGATTCAATTCATAAACCGGAAAATACTCCTTCATTACCTCAATGGCTCTTTGGGGAATCATCAACTCCCCATATTCATTGAGACGGCCTTGCATATATCTTGAGTTCTCTACTTTTTCGCCAAACTCAAGAAGAATCGTTTCCGTCCGCTTGACGGTTTCCTTTCCGTCCGGTATTAAACAAAGATAAAATCTACTTTGATATTTATACAGAGAACTAAAGCCGGAAAAATGCGTCATCAGTTCCTCAGCCGCCATACAAGCATTCTCAAAATCCGAAAAACAGAAAATCTGTTTTTCTTCCTCTATATCTTTCCCCAGTTTCAGCCTGGTTCGTTTCAAGGTTCCTCGATAGCTGCAATTGGAGATTGCCTCCTTGAGGTCTTCGTCACTGGAAACTCTGGTAATCATCATCCCGAAGCCGTCCCAATCCTCATCCCGGACCGCTTCTACAAAGAGCTTTGCACCGTCAACAGAAAAATCAATGTTTTCCTTCGCCATTTTAATCACAATACGAAGCAACCGTTGTGCCTCCGGCGTATACTGACTGATATTTTGAAAGGACAGATTGAATTTCTCCGCCTCCTGCCCATCAATCATAACCTTAATTCTGTTTTCGGTGACTCTCTCGATTTTCAACTGCGCCGCCTCCTGTCTGTTCCGCCCGGTTGCATTTCTTTTAACTATATTATATGTTAATGATTTTGGAATGCAATGCAAATTTCAAGAAAATAATATTTTGTAAAAGCATTGTAAAAATCCAGAAAACTTTGTAACAAACCGGAAATATTTCCAGCTTGTTTTTGTGAAAACAAAAGAAAAAAATTCCCCTACCCTCTTGTAATTTCGAAATAATATGATATAATAGTTTCAAGGAAATGAAAGTTCCCTGCCTTGTTCGTAATAGAGGTTACAATGTAAAACCAACACACTTATTAAGGGGTTTTGTCTCCAAAAGCGGCGCACATGCCTCATGCTTTATGCATCCAGTGGACTTGTAAAGTTTTTGGGCGTTTTCCCACCTGGTTACCAGGTTTTTACACTGCCTCGATTGTTACGGCACGGCGGGGTTTCTTTTTTTCCCTCAAAGAACTATTTTTAGCCAAAAAAAATCTTGACAAATGCTTTGAAGTAAGATATAAATATTATAGGTAAATGTTCATTTGATAGGGGGATTGGCTTTGCGGATTATTTCCGGGATTCGAAAGGGTTTGAAGCTGAAATCTCCTGAAGGTATGAACACACGTCCTACCACCGACCGGGTGAAGGAATCTGTGTTCAATCTTCTCCAGTTCCGAATTCCTTGCGACTCTGTTCTGGATCTCTTTGCCGGCAGCGGAGCATTGGGGATTGAAGCAATCAGCCGCCATTGTACCCATGCAATCTTTGTGGACCAAAACAGACAGGCGATTGCTTTGATTCAGGAAAATATTGGTGCCGCACACTTTCAGGAAAGCGCAACCGTAGTTTGCAAGGATGCCCTTTCTTTTCTTATGGAATGCTAATCTTCCTTTGATTTAATTTTCCTGGACCCTCCCTATAATAGAGGATTGCTACAACCGGTTCTGGAAGAGATTGCCCAAAGAAATTTATTGAACGAAGACGGCATTATTGTTGTGGAAAGCGAAGAAAATGGTGAATCTTTAGAAGATTTTCCCTTTTCCATCAGGCGTATTGCAAAATACGGTAAAACCGTAATTACGCTTTTACAAAGGTGACAGTATGAACACAGTTGTTTATCCGGGGAGCTTTGACCCCTGTACAAACGGACATCTTGATATCATCGCCCGCGCTGCCCGCCTCTTTGATCGGGTTGTGGTTGCGGTTTTGGTTAACAACGCAAAAACACCTCTCTTCTCTGCAGAGGAGCGGGTCGACTTATTAACAGAAGCTCTAAAAGATTATGACAATGTGGAGGTTCACTCCTTTTCCGGATTGTTGGTTGACTTTATGAAAAAAGTGAATGCCAACATCATCATCAAGGGAATCCGAGCCTTGTCCGATTACGAGTATGAATTCCAGATGGCACTGACCAACAACGCCTTAGCTCCCGAAATCGAAACATTGTTCATTCCTGCAAGCAAGGATTACATGTTCTTAAGTTCCAGTCTTGTCAAGGAGGTTGCCAAATACGGTGGAACCTTAACCGGTCTTGTTCCGGATTGTTTGATTTCTGTTATAAATGAGCGGTGCAAAGAACGCTAACCGCTTTCTAATATTATTTTTAGGAGGTACTATCCATGGATGTATTTGAATTATTGGATGAGTTGGAAGATATTATTGAGAAAGGTGCTTCTGTCCCCTTTTCCGGGCGCTGTATTCTGGAGCGGGACGAGCTTTTGGATGTTCTGCAGGAATTGAAACTGAAGCTCCCCGAGGACTTGAAGCAGGCAAAATGGATTAAGGAAGAACGTCAGCGGATTCTGCAAGAGGCGCAAGCTGAGGCAGATGAGCTTGTAAGCTCTGTCCAGAAAAAAGCAGTTTCTATGGTTGACGAAAACGAGATTACCAAACAAGCTGTAATCCGCGGCAAGCAAATTATTGAGCGTTCCACCAACGAAGCAATCGAAATTGCTGACTCTGCCTACAATTATTCTGACAACCTGCTTGAAACTGTCGAAAAGGTTGTATTGGGTGCTATGAAAGAGATGGAGCAGTGTGTTGCTATTGTTCGCAACAACCGCAGCAATCTCCGTGATACCCACGACCAGCAATTCAGCACCGAAGCCCCTGAACAAGAGGCTGCTGCCGAATAATGGATAGTTAGGGCTTCCCCAATCGGGGAAGCCTTTTTTATTTTTCTATCGCCCGTCGAAGATGCTCCACCATAATCAAGTCATCCCCTATTTTCTTAATATTCTCCCAGGGAATGACCCTCTCCGGCTCTCTCCCGAAAATCCCAAACGCCCGATATCCCCCCGGAACCCGGATGGATAAAATCCGTCCACTTACCGCATCAACCTCCATATCCGAAATAAAACCCAGTCGTTCTCCATCACCAATATGGATTACCTCTTTCGCTTTTAATTCATTGAATGTATAAGTCACTCGCATCCATCCTTTCTGTTTGTTTTATATCTATGACGATACCCGCCGGGACTTTCCTCTATCTTTTTCTGTTACAAAATTGTAATGTTATTTTTCTCTTTTTTGATTGACATTCTTGCGTTCTAAGATTATACTAAATAAGCAATAGTTTATCAAATCGCATCACAATATATTGTGGTTTTGACACTTTT
>JAGALN010000191.1 GCA_017625185.1 Clostridia bacterium | reverse complement strand
TTCCGTACAATGATGGCGTTACCAATCCCTCCAAGGTTTTGATTTACATGTCATATGGTTCTATCAAAATGATTTGTGTTCTGGACCAGAACGCATAAGGAAAATGATTCCTTCCAAATCCCCGTCGAAACTCGGCGGGGATTTTCTTATGAATTATTTATGAATAATCAAAATTGAGATTGACAAAGATTTGATTCCTATTATATAATAGAAACAGTATGGAAACCCATAGGAAAGAGTGGAAGACGCTATGACGAAACTTGCAAAGAGAATCACATTACTATTGCTGGGAATCTGTTTGATTTCCTCCACTGTGTTGGGGGTCCTGGCTGCAAAAAAGATATCTGAAATGCCCTTTGGAGAACAGGTGAACATTGGGGAGCTAGATAAGGAAAACGACCAGGTGGGGATGATTAATTTCCTTTTGATAGGAATTGATGCCGACGGTACCCGTAGCGATACCAACATGCTTCTTTCCTATGATGGGTATTCTGACAGAGTTAATATTCTTTCCTTTCCCCGGGATACCAAGGTTCTTATGAACGGTCATAGTCAGAAGCTGAATGCTGCCATGGGTGTAGGTCTTGCTAAAGCTAAGGCGGACATGGACGACGCTCCCGAGGAGGAGTTGATCCGTCAGGTGAAGAGCCTCTCCGGTCTCCCGGTTCACTATTTTGTTACGGTGGACTTTGATGGCTTTAAGGAAATCATCGACGTTTTAGGCGGAGTGGAGTTTAACATTCCCTATAATATGAACTACGATGACCCCGTTCAGAATTTGCATATTCATTTGAAGAAGGGACAGCAACATCTGGACGGACAGATGGCACATGACTTTGTCCGGTTCCGTCAGAATAACGGCGGCAGTGCCCCCGGAGAATATGTGATGGGAGACGAGGGCAGAATCTACTGGCAGCAGCGGTTCTTGAAGGCGTTGATTGCCCAGAAAGCCAGACCGGAATACTTTGATAAGCTTACCGATATCTTTGATGTGATTGTGAAGCATGTCCGCACCAACTACACCATGCAGGATCTCCTCAAGCATGTGGATGTGATTCAGAATCTGAATGTGAATGATATTGAGTCCTATCAGTTGCCTGGGGATGCGGTGTATGAGAATGGTGTTGCCTGGTATGTTCAGGACGAGGCTGCCACGGATCAGCTGATTCATGATGTCTTTTTACCCAGAAGCCGGGAACAATGGGAGAAGGAACAGGCGGAGAAGGCTGCAGCGGAGCAGGCGGCACTCGCATCAGCACAAGCAGGAACTACAATGCAAGAAGAATAGGAGAAGAATCTTCCTTATAAAAAGGATGCGTTTTATGACGCATCTTTTTTTGTGCAGTTGTACAAAATTTCCACTTAAAAGTTTGTAAAAAACAGAAAACTGGACAAATGTAACAAAAATTTAAAAAACTGCCGTTTTCCAGTCAAAATTGCAAAAAAAAACTTGACACCCAAAGGCATTCATAGTATAATAATTGGGCGTGACAAAGACATACGATGATTCCGGAGGTGGCAAAAGCCCGTAAAATCGGGACTTTTGGAAATTTCGGAGGAGATTGTCCGGTTCAAGAAAACGGGCGGAAAGGTCACACTTTCTAACAAAAATACAGAAGATGATGTCTATGTGGTAGCATGCTGATGCCGCAAAAGGGCGGATTATGTCTGTAGGTCCCGAAGCCGCTTGTCCCGTTGGAGGACTATTTGGATTCGGGTTTCATTTTAAGCTCGTGCGAAACGCCCGGCACGGTGTAAAACTTATTATAGGAGGGTATAGCATGGCAGCACAGAAAATCAGAATCAGACTGAAGGCTTATGACCACAACCTTATCGACCAGAGCGCCGCAAAGATTGTGGAAACCGCAAAGAGAACGGGATCCAAGGTTTCCGGACCGATTCCGCTTCCTACCAAGAAAGAGGTTGTTACCATCTTAAGAGCGGTTCATAAGTACAAGGACAGCCGTGAGCAGTTCGAGATGAGAACCCATAAAAGACTGATCGATGTTTTGGAACCCAACAACAAGACCATCGACGCTTTGAAGCATCTGGACCTGCCCGCAGGTGTTGACATCGAGTTAAAGATTTAGTTCCGAAAGGATAACGGATTTTTAAGTTCGAAACATCGTTGCAGGCTGAAAACAAAAACGAAAAAATAATTTAGGTCACGTTGGCAGGATTTCTGTCAACCAATAACCCGCAGATATGTTCCGAAAGGAACCGAGGTCTGTGTAAAACAGGAGGAAAGAAAAATGAAAAAGGCAATCTTGGGTAAGAAAATTGGTATGACCCAGATCTTCACAGAGGACGGCAATCTGGTTCCGGTAACGGTAATCGAGGCAGGTCCTTGTCCTGTTGTCTAGAAGAAAACCGTTGAAGTAGACGGCTACTGTGCCGTACAGGTTGGCTTCGCAGACAAGAAGGAAAAGCGTGCAAACAAGCCCGAAAAGGGTCACTTTGCAAAAGCAGGCGTTCCAGTAAAGAAATATTTGAAGGAATTCAAGCTGGACAACGCTGCTGATTTGAATGTCGGCGACATTCTGAATGTAGAACAGTTCGAAGACGGCGAGATGCTGGATGTAACCGGTACCAGCAAGGGTCACGGTTATGCGGGCACCATCAAGAGATGGGGAACTCACCGCGGTCCTATGACCCACGGTTCTCACTATCACAGAGGCCCCGGTTCTCTGGGCGCTTGTTCCGACCCGTCCCGTGTGTTCAAGGGCAAGAAACTTCCGGGTCACTACGGTGTAGATACCGTTACCATTCAGAATCTTGACCTTGTTAAGGTTGATAAAGAACGCAATCTTCTGTTGGTAAAGGGTTCGGTTCCCGGACCTAAGGGCGGATTGCTGATCGTGAAAAACGCAGTCAAGGCAAAGGCCTAACCAATGGAGAGAGGAGGAAATAGAGAATGCCTAAAGTAGATATTTATAATGTCGATGGCAAGGTTGTCGGCAGTATGGATTTAAATGAAAACGTGTTTGGCGTTGCGGTTCGTCCTGATGTCATGCACGAAGTAGTAGTAAACTACTTAGCAAATCAGAGACAGGGCACCCAGAGCACCAAGACCCGGACCGAGGTTCGCGGCGGCGGTATCAAGCCCTGGAGACAGAAGGGTACCGGTCGTGCCCGGCAGGGTAGTATCCGTGCTCCTCAGTGGGTTGGCGGCGGCGTAGCGCTCGGCCCCAAGCCCAGGGATTACAGATACAACGTAAACAAGAAGGTAAGACGTCTGGCGCTTAAGTCTGCGCTGTCTTCCAAGGTAGAGGATAACGAACTGATCGTTCTGGACGCTTTCGCTTGCGAGGAAATCAAGACCAAGCAGGTAGTAAGCCTCCTGAAGAACCTGAATGTGAATGAAAAAGCGCTCATCGTTCTTCCTGAAAACGATAAGAACATTGTTCTTTCTGCAAGAAACATCAAGGGCGTTGACACTACCTATGTTGGTGCAATCAACACCTACGAGGTTCTGAACCACACCAAGTGCATCATTTTGAAGGATGCGGTAACCAAGCTTGAGGAGGTGTACGCATAATGTTAGCACATGATATTATCAGAAGACCGATCATCACCGAGAACAGTATGGATCAGGTTGCAGACCGGAAGTACACCTTTGAGGTAGCCAAGGGTGCAAACAAGATCGAAATCAAGAAAGCGGTTGAAGAGATCTTCAAGGTAGAGGTAGAAAAAGTCACCACCATGAACTATATCGGCAAGCCCAAGAGACAGGGCGTGTTCTCCGGTAAGCGTGCTGACTGGAAGAAGGCAGTAGTAAAGCTCACTGAAAACAGCAAGACCATCGAGCTGTTTGAGTCTTAATCTCTGCTCCCAAAATTTGCAGATAAGGAGATTGAAAAATGGGAATTAAAAAGTATAAGCCGACGACCCCGTCTCGGCGTCATATGACGGTTTCCACCTTTGAAGAGATTGATAAGGTAGCACCGGAAAAATCTCTGCTGCGTCCCCTTTCCAGTAAAGCAGGACGTAATGCACAGGGTAGAATCACCGTCCGTCACCGTGGCTGCGGCGCAAAGAGAAAGTACAGAGTTATTGATTTTAAGAGATACAAGGATGGTATGAACGCAACCGTTCTTTCCATCGAGTATGATCCGAATCGTAGTGCAAACATTGCACTCATCGAGTATGAAGACGGTGTAAAGACCTACATCATTGCACCCCTCGGCCTGAAAAAGGGCGACGTGGTTGTTTCCGGTGAAGGTGCTGACATCAAGCCTGGTAACGCAATGGAGCTGAAAGACATCCCCGTTGGTACCATGGTATACAACGTAGAAATGAACCCCGGTAAGGGTGCTCAGATGGTTCGTTCCGCTGGTGCAACTGCACAGCTTCTGGCAAAGGAGAACGGCTACGCACAGCTGCGTCTGCCCTCCGGCGAAGTTCGTATGATTCGCTTGAACTGCCGTGCAACCATCGGTCAGGTTGGTAACAGTGATCATTCCAACATCAACATCGGTAAGGCTGGTAGAAAGCGTCACATGGGCTTTAGACCTACCGTCCGCGGTGTTGTTATGAACCCCAATGACCACCCCCACGGCGGTGGTGAAGGTAAGTCCCCCATCGGTATGCCGAGCCCGGTAACTCCTTGGGGTAAGCCTGCATTAGGTTACAAGACCAGAGATAAGAAGAAGAAGTCTAACAAGTTCATCGTTAAGAGACGGAACAGCAAGTAAGGAGGGAATCACATGGGAAGAAGTATTAAAAAGGGACCTTTCGTTGATGCGAAGCTGCTTGCCAGAATTGTTGCCATGAACGAAAAGAACGAGAAAAACGTTTTAAAGACCTGGTCAAGAGCTTCTACTATATTCCCGGAGATGGTTGGACATACCATTGCGGTTTATGATGGAAGAAAGCATGTTCCGGTATATGTGAGCGAGGATATGGTAGGCCACAAGCTTGGCGAGTTCGCTCCCACCAGAACATACAGAGGTCATGCCGGCGCAAAGACTTCCAAGTAATTGCGCTGAGGAATTAGATTGATGAAAGGAGCTGCACAGAACATGGAAGCAGTAGCAAAAGTTACACATGTACGCATTGCGCCCAGAAAAGTCCGCATTGTCATCGACCTGATTAGAAATAAGCCGGTCGGCGAAGCAATCGGTATCTTGAAGAACACCCCCAAGGCTGCAAGTCCTGTTGTTGAGAAACTGCTCAAGTCTGCAATGGCAAACGCAGAGAACAACTTCAAGATGAACGTAGAAAACCTCTATGTTGCAGAGGTTTATGCAGACCAGGGCCCCACTTTGAAGCGGGTACAGGCAAGAGCGCAGGGTCGTGCATTTAGAATCAATAAGAAAACAAGTCACATCACGATTAAACTTCAGGAGAAGGAATAAGATAGGAGGTAAAAAGTATGGGTCAGAAAGTTAATCCCCACGGTCTCAGAGTCGGTGTTATTAAAGACTGGGATTCCCGTTGGTTTGCTGACAAAAAGAACTTCGGTGACAGTCTGGTAGAGGACTACAACCTCAGAGTTTTCCTCAAGAAGAAATTATTCCTGGCCGGAGTTGACAAAATCGAAATTGAGAAATTTGCGAACAAAGTTCGTGTTTCCATCCATGCAGGCAAGCCCGGTATCGTAATCGGTAAGGGCGGCAGCGAAATCGAAAAGCTCAAGAAGGAACTGGAAGAGATGACCGGCAAGACCATCATCTTGAACGTTATCGAGGTAAAGAACCCCGACTTGAGTGCACAGCTGGTAGCAGAAAACATTGCATCTCAGCTGGAACGTCGTATTTCCTTCCGGAAAGCGATGAAGCAGTGCATGGGCCGTACCATGAAGCTGGGTGCAAAGGGCATCAAGACCTGCGTATCCGGTCGTGTTGGCGGAGCCGAAATTGCGCGTACAGAGCAGTATCATGAGGGTACTATCCCTCTGCAGACCTTAAGAGCAGACATTGACTACGGTTTTACCGAAGCGAACACCACCTACGGAAAACTTGGCGTTAAGGTTTGGATCTACAAAGGTGAAATCCTGGCAGAGAGCAGAAATGCTGCTGCAAAAGAGGAGAAGAAGTCTGCTCCCAGACGCAGAGAAGGAGGCAGAAAATAATGTTATCCCCGAAGAGAGTGAAACGTAGAAAGGTACAGCGCGGCAGAATGAAGGGCGCTGCACATCGTGGTAATAAGGTAGTATACGGCGATTTCGGTCTGCAGGCATTGAGCCCGGCATGGGTTACCAGCAACCAGATCGAGGCTGCCCGTGTAGCTATGACTCGTTATACCAAGAGAGGCGGTCAGGTTTGGATTAAAATTTTCCCTGATAAGCCTGTAACCGCAAAGCCGGCTGAAACCCGAATGGGTAGTGGTAAGGGCTCCCCTGAGTACTGGGTAGCTGTTGTAAAGCCCGGCCGTGTAATGTTTGAAATTGGCGGCGTCAGCGAAGAAGTTGCACGTGAGGCTATGCGTCTTGCAATGCACAAGCTGCCGCTTAAGTGTAAGTTTGTCAAGAAGGCAGACCAAGAAACGGAAGGTGATAGTTAATGAAAATTCAGGATATTAGAGACCTTTCAACGCAAGAGCTTGAGACCAAAATCAAGGACTTGAAGGAAGAGCTTTTTAACCTTCGTTTCCAGAACGCTACCAACCAACTGGAGAATCCCATGAGAATTGCTAGCGTCAAAAAGGACATTGCAAGAGTTAAAACAGTCCTCAAGGAAAAAGAGCTTGGGATTACAAGCGTAAATGCGTAGGAGGTGTAAAGAATGAGTGAACGTAATTACCGCAAGACCCGTATTGGCGAGGTTGTAAGCGATAAGATGGACAAGACAATCGTTGTCGCAATCAAAGAGCACGAGAAGCACCCTCTTTACAGCAAGGTTATGAAGCGTACCTACAAACTGAAGGCGCATGATGAAAATAACATTTGCGGCATTGGCGACAAGGTAAAAGTGATGGAAACCCGCCCCCTGTCCAAGGACAAGAGATGGAGACTGGTTGAAATCGTAGAAAAAGCGAAGTAAGATACTTCCCCGCAATATTGCGGATTATCCAAAATCCAATTTTGGGTTTTGGCAGAAGATTGCAAAGGCAGTCTTCCAATATTGAAATAGGAGGAAATCCGGTATGATTCAACAGCAGACAATTTTAAAAGTTGCTGATAACAGCGGTGCAAAAGAACTTCTCTGCATCCGTGTTCTGGGCGGATCTTTCCGTCGCTACGGCAACATTGGAGATGTAATCGTTGCTTCTGTGAAAAAAGCAACGCCCGGCGGTGCTGTTAAGAAGGGTGATGTTGTCAAGGCAGTTATCGTTCGTAGTGTGAACGGTGTAAAGCGTCCTGACGGTTCTAAGATTCGTTTCGACGAGAATGCAGCCGTTATCATCAGAGACGACAAGACCCCCAGAGGCACCCGTATTTTTGGGCCGGTTGCCAGAGAGCTGAGAGATAAGGAATACATGAAAATCTTATCCCTTGCTCCCGAGGTTCTGTAAAATTTGACTGCTTTCCGTGTTCAGTCGGCTTGTGTATCTTGATACACGGCGCCGCCTTGCACCCGAAAATCAGTTCAAATTTTCCGACGAACTTACGGTTCTGGATGTTTGATTCAGAACTAACAGATAAGCAAAGACCTTTTCATTTTGAAAAAAGGAGGAAAGACAATGGCGAAGATGCATGTAAGAACCGGCGACGAGGTTGTGGTTTTGTCTGGTAAAGACAAAGGCAAGAAGGGCAAGGTTCTGTCCGTAAACCCGGAAAAACGCATGGTTATTGTTGAAGGCGTTTCCATGGCCACAAAGCATAAGAAACCCAGAAAGATGGGCGAAGCCGGTGGTATTATTAAGCAGGAAACCCCGATCTACGCAAGCAAGGTTATGGCTGTTTGCGGAAAGTGCGGCGCAGCTACCAGAGTTGGACGGAAGGTTCTGGAGGACGGAACCCATGTTCGTTACTGCAAGAAGTGCGGCGAAACATTCTAAAGTAATCAAGAAAGGAGGTTTCACTCTCAATGAGATTGGAAGAGAAATACACAAAAGAAATCAAAGACGCCCTGATGAAGAAGTATAACTACAAGAGCGTAATGCAGATTCCTAAGTTGGAAAAAGTGGTTATCAACATGGGCGTAGGTGATGCAAGAGAGAATTCTAAGGCTGTAGAGAGCGCGGCAGAAGATTTGACCCTGATTACCGGTCAGAAGGCTGTGATCACTAAGGCAAAGAAGTCCGTTGCAACATTTAAAGTCAGAGAAGGTATGAACATTGGTTGTAAGGTTACCTTGAGAGGTGCTAAGATGTATGAGTTCGTGGACCGTCTGTTCAATGCAGCGCTCCCCCGTGTACGTGACTTCCGTGGTATCAACCCCAATTCCTTTGACGGTCGTGGCAACTATGCCCTGGGCATCAAGGAACAGCTTATCTTCCCGGAAATAGATTATGATAAAATCGATAAGATTCGCGGTATGGACATTATCTTTGTAACCACCGCACAGACAGACGAGGAAGCACGTGAGCTTCTGAGCCTGATGGGCGCACCGTTTACAAAATAGTACCGGATAAGGAGGAGGAAATTTCATGGCTAAAAAGTCTATGGTAGTCAAGCAGCAGAGAAAGCAGAAATATTCGACCCGAGAATATAACAGATGTAAAATTTGTGGCAGACCTCATGCTTACCTTCGTAAGTTCGGTATTTGCAGAATTTGCTTCCGCGAGCTTGCTTACAAGGGACAGATTCCTGGCGTAAAGAAAGCGTCCTGGTAATCGTTCCGATTTGAAACCGGCAATAGCCGGTGCAATTTGATTGAAGAAAAGGGGAAAGGTGGCTGCAAGGAATAGGAACGGACAGCCAAACCGACCCTCGATTCCGATAAGAAGGAGGTTAAGACTATGCATACTACAGATCCGATTGCAGATATGCTGACAAGAATCAGAAATGCCAACAATGCCAGACATACCACTGTCGACATTCCGGCTTCTAATATGAAGAAGGCCATCGCAAAAATCCTGCTGGACGAAGGTTATGTAAAGAATGTTGAATACATCGAAGACAACATTCAGGGCGTAATCCGTATCACCTTGAAGTACGGTGAGAACAAGCAGAAGGTTTTGACCGGCTTAAAGAGAGTAAGTAAGCCTGGTTTGAGAGCTTATGCGTCCAAGGAAGACTTGCCCCGAGTGCTCAAAGGCTTGGGTATTGCGATTATTTCTACGTCTAAGGGCGTTATGACTGACAAGGAGGCACGTCGCCAGAACGTAGGCGGCGAGGTCCTGGCGTTTATTTGGTAAGAAAGGAGGAGAATTCATTGTCTCGTATTGGAAAGATGCCGATCACTGTTCCCGCTGGGGTTACAGTTACTGTCGGCGCAAACAATGAAGTTACCGTAAAAGGTCCCAAGGGCACTCTGGTAAAACAGCTGCCTGCGGATATCATGATAGAACAGAGCGGCGACACCATCGAGGTAAAGCGTCCCTCTGACGAAAAGACCCACAGATCTCTGCACGGTTTGACTCGTACCCTGCTCAACAACATGGTTGTTGGTGTAACGGACGGGTTCAAGAAGGAGCTGGAAATCAACGGTGTTGGTTACAGAGCAGCTCTGCAGGGTAAGAAACTGGTTATGAACCTGG
This sequence comes from Clostridia bacterium, assembly GCA_017625185.1. Classification (GTDB taxonomy): domain Bacteria; phylum Bacillota; class Clostridia; order Monoglobales; family Monoglobaceae; genus Ructibacterium. The sequence continues at coordinate 5,559 of JAGALN010000191.1, read as the reverse complement.
GTTATTCTCATCAGGTGGAGATGGAGGCAGATGCTGACATCACCATCGAGGTTCCTCAGCCCAACCAGATCATTATCTCCGGTGCCGACAAGCAGAAGGTAGGTCAGTTCGCAGCGAATGTTCGCGAGAAGAGACCGCCTGAACCTTACAAGGGTAAGGGTATTAAGTACGTTGATGAATACATCAGACGTAAGGAAGGTAAGGCCGGTTCTAAGAAGTAATAACCGCAAGGAGGTGCAAACGTAATGATTAAGAAGATTAACAGTAATGTAGCAAGACTTGCAAGACATGCCAGAGTTCGGAAAAAGGTTTCCGGTACCCCGGAGTGCCCCAGACTGTGCGTGTTCAGAAGTCGGCAGAACATATACGCTCAAATCATTGACGATATCGCTGGGAATACCCTGGTTTCTGCATCATCTTTGGATGCGGAGCTCAAGGCAAACTACGGCGGCAATAAAGAAGCAGCAAAAGCAGTTGGTGCTCTGATTGCCAAGAAGGCAGCCGAAAAGGGCATCAGCGAGGTTGTATTCGACAGAGGCGGATATGTGTATCACGGCAGAGTTGCAGAACTCGCCGAGGCAGCGCGTGAGGGCGGCCTGAAATTCTAATCGTCGAGAAAGAGGTGAAAGAGTAATGGCAGAAAAAGGTGAAAGAACCAAAAAACAGCCCCGTATCGAAGCAGATACGCTGGATATACAGGAAAAGGTAGTTCATCTGAACCGTGTTGCTAAGACCGTTAAGGGTGGTAGAACAATGCGTTTCAGCGCATTGGTAGTTGTCGGTGACGGCAACGGTCACGTAGGTTGCGGTACCGGTAAGGCTGCGGAAATCCCGGACGCAATCCGGAAGGGTATTGATGAAGCGAAGAAGAACATGATTACCGTTCCCAGAGTAAAGACTACCATTCCTCACGAGATTATCGGTGAGTATGGTGCAGGTCGGGTTCTCCTGAAGCCGGCAGCAGAAGGTACCGGTGTTATCGCCGGCGGTCCCGCCCGTGCGGTCCTGGAACTGGCTGGTATTAGAGATATCCGTACCAAATGCTTACGCAGCAACAACCCCAAGAACGTTGTTGCCGCTACCATCGAGGGTCTGGCATCTCTCAAGAGTGTGGAAGAGGTTGCTCAGCTCAGAGGGAAGAAGCCGGAAGAGATCCTGGGTTAATAAACTAGTTTAAGACAGGAGGGTTATCCTTGGCTATTAAGGTTACACTGAAAAAGAGTACCATCGGATGCAAAAAGGACCAGATTGCAACTGTTGAGGCACTGGGTCTTAAGAAGATTGGCCAGACCGTAGAAAAGAACGATACCCCGCAGATTCGCGGCATGATTTTCAAGGTAAAGCATCTGGTTGAAGTATCCGAGTAAGACTTTTTGCCGGTATTGCCGGCACCCGTTCCAGAAGGGAACGGACAAACATTTTAAATAAAAAGGAGGAGGTGGACGCAATGAAACTCCATGAATTATCTCCGAGTGAAGGCTCCAAGAAAAAGGCATTCAGAGTAGGCCGCGGTCATGCAAGCGGTAACGGAAAAACCAGTGGTAAGGGACATAAGGGTCAGAACGCCCGTAGCGGTGGCGGTGTCCGTCCCGGATTCGAGGGCGGTCAGATGCCCATTTACAGACGTCTTCCCAAGCGTGGTTTTACCAATATTTTTGCAAAGAAGTATGTTGCAATCAATGTTGAGGAGCTCAACAAGTTAGAGCCCGGTATTGAGGTAACGGCTGAGATCTTAAAGGAAGCCGGCATCATTTCCAAGATTGGCGATGGTGTTGTTATCTTAGGTCGTGGCGAGGTTGCAAACAAGTATACTGTCAAGGCAAAAAGATTCAGTAAAAGTGCAGCAGAGAAGATTGAGGCTGCCGGCGGAAAGGCTGAGGTGATCTAGGATGTTCGAAACAATCCGAAACGCATGGAAGATTGTCGATCTCAGAAAAAAGCTGATTTACACCTTTGTATTATTGGTAATTTTCCGTTTGGGCTCCTGCATCCCGGTTCCGCTTCTGGATCCGGCACAGATGAAGGATTTGTTCAGTGCTGACAACTCCATGTTCGGCTTTTTGAACATGGTTTCTGGTGGTGCGTTCCAAAACGCAACCATCTTCGCTATGAGCATTACCCCGTACATCAACTCGTCTATTATCATGCAGCTCTTGTGTGTTGCAATTCCCGCTTTGGAGCGTCTCCAGAAGGAAGGCGAAGAGGGCCGGAAAAAGATTGGTCAGTTGATGCGTTACGGTACAGTGGTATTGGCTCTGGTACAGGCCTTCGGTCTTTATTTCCTGCTGAAGTCCTACAATGCAGTAACCAACCCCGGTTTCACAACCGCACTGGTGGTTATCACCACCTTTACAGCAGGTACTGCATTCTTGATGTGGCTTGGTGAGCAGATTACTGAGAAGGGTGTTGGTAACGGTATCTCTTTGATTATCTTCGCAGGTATCGTATCCAGAATCCCCAGTGCAATCACTGCTCTTTGGACCAGCATCCAGGGCGGTCAGCTCAACTGGATTGGTGCAGTGGCTTTGGTAGTTTTGGTTCTGGTTGTGATTGGCTTTGTTGTTGCCATGAACGAGGCAGAACGCAGAATTCCGGTACAGTATGCAAAGCGTGTTGTGGGTAGAAAAATGTATGGCGGTCAGAGCACCCATATTCCGATTAAGGTTGCTTCTGCCGGTGTTATTCCCATCATCTTTGCTATGTCCATTATGTCATTCCCCGGCACCATCGCCAGGTTCTTTGGTGTACAGGCCGGTGACCCTGGCTTCTGGGGCGGCTTCTTAAAGGTATTCTCTAGCAATTCTTGGATTTATGCCGTACTGTACTTCTTGCTGATTCTCTTCTTTACTTATTTCTATACGGCTATGCAGTTCAACCCGGTAGAAATTTCCAACAACATGAAGAAAAACGGCGGATTTGTTCCCGGCATTCGTCCCGGACGGCCTACCTCGGATTATGTTTCCAAGGTATTGTCAAGAATCACTTTGGCGGGTGCAATTTTCTTAGGTGTGATTGCAGTTCTCCCGATTTTCATGAACTTGGCTCTGCACATTAGCAACTTTGCAATCGGCGGTACTTCTCTGCTGATCGTTGTGGGTGTTGCACTGGAAACTATCAAGGAATTGGAATCTCAGATGCTGATGCGTCACTACAAAGGATTCTTAGAATAGAATAATGATGCACGGTTTGTGCAAGGATGGAAGAGTAGGAACGAATGTTGCACCAGCACAAGCGGTCCTACTCTGTCCGTTTTTTCAAAGAGCCCAACAATTTTGGCAGAAACAGGAAAGGATATTGGAATTATGAGACTGATATTATTGGCAGCTCCCGGCGCCGGGAAAGGCACACAGGCTGAAAAGTTAAGTGAGCACTTTGGTATTCCTACCATTTCAACAGGTGCAATTCTTCGCCACAATATTCAGGAGGGAACCGAGCTTGGGAAAATTGCCAAGCAGTATATCGACGGCGGAAACCTGATTCCCGACGATGTGATGATTCAGGTTATGAAGGATCGACTCTCCCAAGAGGATTGTAAGAAAGGGTTTATCCTTGATGGATTCCCCAGAACCCTGACCCAAGCAGAGGCTCTGGATGCAAGCGGTATTGCCATTGATGCGGTTCTAAACTTAGAGGTAGAAGACGAAGCGATTGTCCAGCGTCTTTCCGGTCGTCTGGAGTGCAAGGAATGTGCCTCTACTTTCCATAAGGAATACAGAAAACCGAAAGTTCAGGGGGTTTGTGACAACTGTGGCGGGGAACTGACTACCCGTGCAGATGACAAGCCGGAAACCATCAAGAGCCGGCTCTCCGTTTATCATACGCAGACCGAGCCGCTTCTAAAGCACTATGTTGAGAAGGGAATTCTCAAGTCTGTCAAGGGGCAGGATGCCATCGAGGATACCACTAAGGCGGTCCTTGCGGCATTGGAGGACTAGAATGGTTGCAATCAAATCCAAATCGGAAATTGAAAAAATGAAGCAAGCAGGTGCAGTAACCTACGGCGCTCTTTGTGCCGTGCGGGATGCCATTCGCCCCGGGGTTACTACCAAGGACCTGGATATGGTAGCGGAGCGCTATATCACATCCAAAGGCTGTACCTGTTCTTTCAAGGGATACGGCGGTTTCCCCGGCAGTGTTTGTGCCAGCGTCAATGACGAAATCATCCACGGTATCCCCAGCAATCGAGTACTTAACGAGGGAGATATTGTCAGCATCGATGTGGGCGCCTGCTACAAGGGCTACCACGGCGACGCCTGCCGCACCTTTGGCGTGGGTAAGATTTCGACAGAGGCGGAGCGGCTGATTGCTGTAACCCGCCAGAGCTTTTTTGAGGCACTGCAGTTTGCCAAGGAGGGATACCGGATTTCGGACATCTCCCGTGCAGTGCAAGAATACGTAGAGGCAAACGGCTTTTCGGTTCTTCGGAACTACTGCGGTCACGGTGTGGGGGCAGCCCTCCATGAGGACCCGGAGGTTCCCAACTATCTGGGCGGTGGCAGAGGAATTCGCATCCGTCCCGGTATGTGCCTGGCGGTGGAACCTATGGTCTGTGAGGGTAAGAAGGATTACTTTGTCGCCGACAATGACTGGACGGTACAGACCAAGGACGGCAAGCTGGCTGCCCATTATGAAAATAGTATTCTGGTCACATCCGGCGAACCATTTTTGCTGACCATGCCGGATGGGCAAGAGGTCTAAGAAACCATGAATGAGAAAACAAGGATTTGCGTCGGAGAGTTGGTAAAGTCGCTTTCCGGGCACGATGCAGGAGAGTTTTTCCTGGTAATCCGGGTAGAACAGGGCTATGCTTGGCTCTGCAACGGGAAGACGAGGAAAGCCACTCACTGTAAGCGGAAAAATCAGAAACATATAGCCGGTACCGGCATAGTCTGTGATTGGATTTTGACCAATCCGGAACGGGTTAATAACACTTCGGTACGGCGTGCAATTAAGGAAGTATCAGAAGAATACAGGAGGTGAAAATGCTATGTCAAAGGAAGATGTTTTGGAAGTAGAGGGTACTGTACTGGAAGCGCTGCCCAATGCAATGTTCAAGGTAGAACTGGAGAATGGTCACCAGATTCTGGCACATATTTCCGGGAAGCTTCGGATGCACTTCATCCGGATTCTGCCGGGAGATAAAGTAACCGTTGAGATTTCGCCCTATGACCTGACCAAGGGCAGAATCACCTGGCGTGCAAAATAACGAGATACCAAAAAAGGGCAGCAGACGGAATGGTTCTGTGCCCTTTTTCTTTATAAAACTCCCTGCCGCATTTAGAGATTGTAATACATAAATTGTTGAATACTATAGAAAGGCTATATCAATGAAAAAAATCTTAAAAATTTTAATATTAGTTTTGATTATTGTAATTTTTGTTTTATTTTCTGCCTTTGATAACCGGCTTAAAATTGTTAATTACAATTTAAAAACTGATAAAGTTTTAAGTAATGTAAAGCTCGCACTTGTTACGGATTTGCATTGCTGTTTATACGGAAAAGACCAGCGCCAGTTAATTCATGCGATTGATAAAAACAAACCTGATGCAGTACTCCTGG
>JAGALN010000190.1 GCA_017625185.1 Clostridia bacterium | reverse complement strand
CCTAAAGTATCTGGAAAAGAAGTCCCCGGACAGTCCAATCATCAAAGATTGTCTGTGGGCATTTTTTGTGGGCGGAGGTATCTGTACCATTGGTCAGGCGTTTTTTGATTTGTACCAAAAAGGCTTGAGCCTTCCCGAGGAACAAGCAAGAACTGCTGTTAGCATCACTATGATTTTTCTGGGTGCTCTTTTTACGGGGCTGGACTTGTACTGCAAATTGGGAAAGTACGCCGGAGCCGGAACCTTGGTTCCCATCACTGGTTTTGCCAATGCCATTGTGTCCCCTGCCATGGAGTTTAAAAAAGAGGGTTTGGTGTTAGGATTGGCAGCAAAGATGTTTGTGATTGCAGGACCGGTTCTGGTCTATGGTATTACCGCCTCGGTAGCGGTGGGGCTTGTCTACTTTCTCATGCAGTTGATAGGAGGATAAGGAATGGAACAGAGAATCGGAAAACAGACGGTGGAGCTAAAAAATCCGGTTTATATCAGGGCCTTTGCCGCCATTGCCGGAACCAAAGAACAGGAGGGGCCCTTGGGTGAGTGCTTTGATGTTACCATGCCGGACAGCGAATGGGGAGAGGAAACCTGGGAGAAGACCGAAAGTAAAATGCAGAAAGAAGCGGTTCGGTTGGCAATCCAGAAAGCAGGTTTGACCTCCAAGGATATCGGCTATGCCTTCGGCGGTGACCTTTTGAACCAATGTATTGGTGCAGGGTTTGGACTTCGGGAACTGAAAATCCCCTTTTTCGGCATCTATGGTGCTTGCTCTACCATGATTGAGGGAATCAGTCTTGCGTCTATGGTGGTGGATGGGGGATTTGCTCAAAACGCTGCAGCGGTAACCTCCAGTCATTTCTGTACAGCGGAACGCCAGTATCGGACACCTCTCAACTATGGAGGACAACGGACCCCCACTGCCCAATGGACAGTAACCGGTTCAGGGAGTGCGGTGGTATCCAGGGAGAACGGGGATGTGCGGGTAACCCACATTACCACGGGAAAAATTATGGATATGGGGGTCAAGGACCCCAACAACATGGGCGGAGCTATGGCGCCTGCGGCACTTTCTACCCTTTGTGCTCATTTTCAGGACACCGGTTATAGCCCCAAGGACTATGATTTGATTCTTACCGGAGATTTGGGAACGGTGGGCGGCGAAATTCTTGTGGAACTGATGGAAAAAGAGGGATATGACATTTCTAAAAACTATCAGGATTGTGGTTGTATGATTTATGATTTGGAAAAACAGGACGTCCATGCAGGAGGCAGCGGTTGTGGTTGTATCGGCTCGGTGCTCTGTGGATATATTTTGGAAGAAATGCAAAAGGGGCGGTGGAATACCGTTCTTGCGGTAGGGACAGGAGCGCTTCTCAGTCCCACCTCCAATCTCCAGGGGGAATCGGTGCCGGGGATAGCCCATGCAGTGCGTCTGGAAGCGGTCAAGAAAGGAGAATCGTCATGCAGTATCTAAATGCCTTTTGGGTGGGTGGCTTGATTTGCGTCATTGCCCAGATTTTAATTGATAAAACCAAGCTGACCCCGGGACGGATTCTGGTTCTCTTTGTGGTAACGGGCGCGGTCTTGGGAGGTCTTGGAATCTATGAACCCTTTGTTAAGTTTGCTGGAGCGGGAGCAACGGTACCCATTGTTGGCTTTGGAAATTTGTTGGCACAGGGCGTGATTAAGGGGGTTCAGGAGCAGGGCGTCCTTGGAATTATTACCGGTGGTGCCACAGCGGCGGCGGGAGGGATTTCTGCCTCCATCTTCTTCGGATTCCTGATTGCTCTATTGTTTAATCCCAAAGTGAAACCATAAAAGAGGGGTCGGCAAAAAGCCGACCCCTCCTGCTATCTTCGCGCGGTGATGTCCAGATTGTTGAACAAGCAAAAATCCTCCAGACAGATGGCGTCGGCGGTTTCCGAGAGGAGCGTCCAGGTAGCAAAGTCAATCACGCCGGTCTGGGGCAGCCCGTTTTGCCGTTGAAAGAGGAGCACTGCCTGGGTGGTTTCTTCCTCGAATAAGCCGTCGGGATTGATGAGGATACCGCCCTCTAGACGTTGATTGGCACGGAGAAAGCTCTCTGCCTCCAGAACATTTTGCCGTTGGTCATACATATTAAACTTCATGATTGCCCTCCTTGTGTAGTGGTTTCGGCAAGAGGCGTGCCCGGGTACTGACCGGGGGAACGCTCCTCGCCTAATACCAAATCGTTATATAGCTCCGCAATGGCGTTCCAGGTAGAAAGTCCCACCACTCCCCGAGGCGGCAGACCGTATTCCCGCTGAAAAGCCAGAACGGCGTTCTGGGTTTCTGCACCAAAGTTTCCGGTGATTGCCACCTTGGGAATGGAGCTGTTAAAGTCGGCAATCTTGGATAAAAAGGTTTGGAGCTGCCGGACGTTATTTCCGGTCATGCCACGGCGGAGTGCCGTGCCGGGAAAGACCGGGACTCCGCCGCCACGGTAATCCGGCGGGAGCCCCGCAATGACAGATGCGTACCGGGAATAGAGAGCGTCCCAGGTGGATTGGTCAATTACGCCGGTTTGGGGAAGACCTGCCGACTCCTGAAAAGCCGAAACTGCATTGGCGGTATTAGGCCCGTAGATGCCGTCAATGTTGGGAGCGGGAATAAAGTCGTTGAATTCTGCAATGATGCTTAAAAAATACTGAATCAGCCGGACGTTCTCCCCTTGGTCCCCCTCCCGCAGATCGGTTCTATACTGACGGCTGACAACGTCCAACTGGATGCCCTCGGAATCCAATTCAGAAAGACGTTTGACAGTTGTGAAAAGAAAGTATATCTTATACCATGTTGCCTTGCCTACAATGCCGTCTACGGTCAGGTTAAAAATCCGCTGGAATTCCCTGACGGCATCCTCGGTGGGAACATCAAAAAATCCGTCGGTATAGGGAATCTTGGGAATGGCGGGGTAGTTCCTGGAAATCCGGTTGAGGAAGAGCTGTAAGGACGCTACTGCCGCCCCGGAAGAGCCAAGCTGCAGAGGTGTACCGGGATAACTCTGGGTTACATCTGCGATAGGGGCATCAAACCGAAGTCCGATATCATCTCCGTAATAATATTGGAGAATTTCAAAGGGTGTGTATCCCTGATTCGCCAAATCCACCGTGCCCCATTGGGAAAGGCCGCCGGGACAGGTTGTGGTGGTACCGTTGCAATACTGGGCAAAAATCGGCTCCAAATTCCCCTCTCGGATGATGTAATCGTTAAAGAGTTCATCCACAAGCTGACTGATGTTCTGGAAAATATCCCGCCCGTGGACATAGGACTGGTCGAATTGGGTGGAGTTGGTAATGTCAAAGTTGTAACCCTGCGCCCGGTAGTATTCGGTGAAGATTCGGTTCAGGGCATAGGTAATCTGGGTATAGATGTTGGCACGAATGGCGTTTTCCGGCCAGGTGGGGAAAATCTCGCTGGACGCCACATTCTTGATGTACTGGGCGAAGGGAACAGTAACATTGGAAGCGGAGCTGTCGGCGGGTGCCCCCAGATGTACTGTGATATTCTCGGGAATGAAAAATGTAACTGGCATAGGTTTTCTCCTTTCTTATACCGGGCCCTGATTGGACTCATCCACCAGAATTTCCGTATCGGGAGAAATCCCCTCGGGCAAGGGAACCAATGCCACCGGCTGAATGGAGTTGATTCCGTCGAAGATGGGGACGTTGATTGCCTCCTCTACGTAATAGCCGGGATAGGAAATCCTGATATGATAGACGCTATAAGGTCGAATCGCTCCTCCGGGGGTCTGGGAAAGGGAGCTTTCGGGTGCCGGCAGAGAAATCGCCTCGGTCTGTCCGCTCTTGTCGGTCGAAAGGTTTGCCAAAACCCTATCGGCAAGGGAAACAATCACCTTGGCACCCTCCACCGGGACGGCACCCCTTGCCAGAGTGACCTGAACCACCAGTGTTCCCGAACCGGTCAGATCCCCGGTTTGGGAGAAACCTTTATCGTCGCTTGCCGGAGTCCCCGCAACGGTCACTGCGTGGCTTGAAAAACCTTGATTTAGTCCGGAAAACAAGGACTCATTGAATTGATGATAAAATTCGCTCATCTGCATCGCCTCCTATGGGATAAGATATGCAGTTCAAGGTGTCAGGTGCCTGCCCCATAGGAAAACCAGGAGAAAAGAGAACATATCATAAAAGAAAGAAGCGCAGGTTATCGCTTTGACCACATCCGCCTGCGGAGGCCTCCGTTTTCTCAGGGGAGTAGGTTTACATAATTCGATTCGGCGTGATAAAAAAAGGAAATATTCCCAAAAGAAACGCCCAAAAGTGCAGAAATTCCACAGGCTTGTCAAAAGTTGCGGTGGATAAGGGATTGAAATTCTCCTGGAAAAACGTTACAATAACGGCATCAGCAAAGGGGAGGAATTACCATGGGGCGGTCTTTCGAGTTTCAGGACGGAGATGGAGTTTGTTATCGGGTAAGGTTTACGGTTCTGGAAGAGACGGAGGGATTTCGAAGATACGGAATCCGGGCAGAGATTTTCCGGCAGGGAGCTTTTCAGGAGAGTACAGAGGCACCCGGGCGTTTTTTGACCTGTGCCGAGGCAGAACAAACGATAGAAATGCTTTGCCGGTTTCAAGTGACACCTTGTACCTTGTGCGATGTGATTTGAAGACGAAGGAGAAAGAAGAATCCGGATAACCGGATTCTTCTTTCTTTACAGTGGCGGAGCGTCGGGAACCGCCGACAACGCTGTCCGCTCGTATTGCCTTTTTCCTCCTCTAACAAATTTGTAACAAACAGTAGACAGAACAGAAGAATTTATGGTATGATAGAAAAAACAGATAAGGCTTTGGAGGATACAGATGGATATTTTTATAGAACAAATGGTTAAGAAAAAAAGAGGAGTCAAGGAGTTCCTGATTGTTCTGGCGAGTATGCTGGGAGTTTTGGCTGTCCTGTTCGCACTGACCTTTGCTATGATGATTCCGGGGCTCGGCTTTATGATTTTTGCGGTTTGCGTAGTTTTGATTTATCTCCTTTATTTTTTGGTCACTTCCATTAATCTGGAATTTGAGTATTCCTTTACCAACGGGGTTCTGGATGTGGATAAGATCATCAACGCCCGGCGACGGAAGTCCATGCTGGAAATCAATATCCGGAAGATGGAGCTGATGGGTGACAGAAAGGCTCCCGAGTTTGTTAGATACATGAAAAAGAGCGGACTGACGAAGGTTTTTGCCGGCACTCATATGGATGCAGAGGATTTGTGCTTCCTGGTTTTTCTGGACGATGACGGCAAGGAAAAGATGCTTCTTTTCAATCCCAATGAGAAAGTCAAGGATGCCATCCGTCGGTATAACCCTAAAAAGGTGGTCTTGTCCCAATGAAAATCGGGATTGACATTGTAGAAATCAGCCGGTTCTCCCGGATGAGGGATCCGGAGGCGTTTGCAAAGCGGGTCTTTACCCGTGGAGAGAGGGAGTATTTCTCCAAAAAGAAAAACTGTTATGAGAGTATGGCGGGGTTCTATGCCGCCAAAGAAGCATTTTCCAAATATATGGGGAGCGGGATGCGTGGGTTTGGCTGGAAAGACATCGAGGTTGTCCATGATGATTTGGGGAAACCGGAACTGCACTTTCTGGAAAAACCCATGGAAGTTGAATTGAGTATTAGTCATTCCGATACCGTAGCAGTTGCGGTGGTTTGCGGCGAAGGAGAACCTTTGGGCGGAGTTTATGCCGAGGAAATCAAGGCGTATCGGGCATTGCTTCCCAAGCGGTTCGATGCCATGCACAAGGGAGATTGCGGACGGTTGTTTCTTCTGGCAGGCTCGGTGGGGATGACCGGGGCGGCGGCACTTTGTGCTGAAGCTGCCATGCGGACGGGAAGCGGCTTGGTAACGGTAGGGACACCTGCTCCGGCCCAACCGGTTCTGGCGGCAAAGCTCACCGAGGCTATGACCTTGCCGATTTGTGAGGAGGATGCCGATTTGGCACTTTCTCAAATCAAAGAGCAGATAGAAAAAAGCGATGCAGTGGGAATCGGTCCCGGGTTGGGGCGGACAGGAGCAGTGCTTTCTGCATTGCAGATCGCTCTCAAAAGCGGAAAGCCCTTGGTGATTGATGCCGATGGTCTAAACGCTCTTGCGGAGCATATAGATATCCTAGAGGAGGAGCACGGCACTGTGGTGTTGACTCCTCATCCGGGGGAGATGTCCCGCCTTTGCGGGAAGCCTTCCGAAGAAATTCAGGAAAGAAGAGCCGAAATTGCGGCAGAGTTTGCCAAGCAGTATCAAGTTACCT
>JAGALN010000189.1 GCA_017625185.1 Clostridia bacterium | reverse complement strand
TGTCAGTATTATCGAAAAAGAAAAAATCCTGTAAATTTCCCGGGAAATTCAGCCGGACGGGGTTTGTACCATTGCATCCGACCTTGCCGCCATTACGGTGAACTATGTTGCTGAAAAGCTGGGCCTTACCTGTAATCCTCCCGAAATCATGGAGCCGTGCACCAATAAATATGCCATGCGGAAATGTTTCTTGGATGCCGGAATTCCGTCCCCGCAGTTTGTAAAAACCGATTCTGTGAATGATAGGGTAAAGGCAATGGCGTTCCCCTTAATCGTAAAACCCACTGACCGTTCCGGAAGCCGGAGCATTACCAAGGTGTATGAAAAAAAGGGATTACAGAATGCCATTGACAGAGCGGTTCGAGAGTCCTTTGAAAATATGGCGATTGTGGAGGAGTATATTGCGGGGGATGAATATAGCCTTGAAAGTATTTCTTACCGGGGAGAACACCATTTTCTGGCAATTACCAAGAAATATACTACGGGAGAGCCACATTTTATTGAAACGGGTCATGTTCAGCCGGCAGATTTAACACCGGAAACAGAGAAAGAAGTCGAGAAAGTGATTTTTTCTGCCCTGGATGCGCTGGGAGTTCAAAATGGTGCTGGTCATGCAGAGTTTCGTGTTGATGAAAAAGGAAATGTCCGTATCATTGAGATTGGTGCAAGAATGGGCGGCGATTGTATCGGTTCTGATTTGGTTCAGCTCTCCACCGGATATGACTTTGTAAAAATGGTGATTGATGTCGCTTGTGGAAAGAAACCTGACTTTACCAAGGGGGAAACGGTGGAACGGGCGGAAATCCGGTTCCTGTTTGGAGAAGAGGACCTACAGGAACTTAAGCAAATCCAAAAGGAAAATCCAAATCGCATTCATTTTGTCAGTGAAATCGAAAAGAGCGATGCGGTGCAGGATAGTTCTACCCGATGGGGCTATTATATCCTGATTGATTAGAGGGAGGATTCGTTGATGAAAGGTATTATTTTAGCTGGTGGTCGGGGTACGAGACTGTATCCTATGACCAAGGTAGTTTCCAAACAACTTTTGCCCATCTATGATAAGCCGATGATTTATTATCCCTTATCGGCACTGTTACTTGCGGGGATTCGCGAGGTGCTGATTATCTCAACCCCTGATGATATCGGTATGTACGAGGAGCTTCTTGGGGACGGGAGTCGGTTGGGAATTCGCCTGGAATACAAGGTTCAGCCCGAACCGAAAGGTCTTGCTCAGGCGTTTTTGCTTGGCGAAGAGTTTCTTGGCGATGACAGTGTTTGTTTGATTTTAGGTGATAATATTTTCTACGGTCAGGCGTTTTCTATGTTTTTAAAACGTGCTATGGACAATCTCGGCGACGGTGCAGTGATTTTTGGATATCCGGTGAAGGATGCCACTGCCTTTGGTGTTGTGGAGTTTGATGAAACGGGGAAGGTTCTATCTCTGGAAGAAAAGCCGGAGCATCCAAAATCCAATTATGCGGTGCCGGGACTCTACTTCTATAACAACGACGTTATTGAGATTGCCAAACATGTCAAGCCATCGGCAAGAGGCGAGTTGGAAATTACAGCAGTGAATAACGAGTATTTAAGGCGAAACAAGTTGAAAGTAACCCTGATGGGTCGGGGCATGGCATGGCTGGATACCGGAACACCCCAGGGAATGCTTCAGGCAAGCTCCTTTATTCAGACGGTACAGGATATGCAAGGGTTCTACATTTCCTGTCTGGAAGAAATCGCATGGCGAAGAGGCTTTATTGACGATATGCAGCTTAGAAAATTGGGTGAGGAATTAAAAATGACCGAATATGGAAAGTATATTCTTTCCTTGCTTGATTAGCATTTATGATTGGGAATCGGAGGAAAAGTATGAAAGTTTTGATTACAGGCGGAGCGGGATTCATTGGGGGCAATTTTGCCCATTACATGGTGAGCAAGTATCCGGATTATGAAATTGTCGTGGTGGATAACCTGACCTATGCCGGAAATTTGGCAACCTTAAAGCCCATATGGGAGAAGATTCGGTTTTATAAGGCGGACATTGCTGACCGAAAAGCAATTTATCGGATTTTTG
>JAGALN010000188.1 GCA_017625185.1 Clostridia bacterium | reverse complement strand
ATTGAAGTGCCGGAGGAGCTGCGGTTTGACCGGTTCTTCCGAAAGCTGGGCGCCGATGTCTGTATGGCGGAGTTCATGTACCTGGAGGGTGCCAGGGCAGAGGAGCAGGAGCTTTTGCTGAACCAGAGCCATATCAAGACCAATCTGGTCCCCTTTAAGATCGACGAGGAGCGGATTGCCGGTGTGATCTGCGTCTTTGAGGACGTGACCGAGCAGTTCAATCTGGAAACGGCACGACAGAAGTTTGTGGCAGAGGTTTCCCATGAACTGAAGACCCCCCTGACCACCATCCGTACCTACACCGAAACTCTTTTAAACGGGTATCTGGACGACAAGAAAACCGCAGTAGGATTCCTGCAGACGGTGGAAAACGAAGTGGATAAGATGGTTCTTCTGGTCCAGAACCTCCTGATTCTCAACCGGTTTGATATGCAGAGGGTGGATGCGGAAAAGATTCACTTCTCCATTGATGATATGCTCCGGAGCCTGTCGGATATGTTCCGAGTGGAGGCGGAGAAGAAAGGCTTGACCCTGACCTACAACCGAACCACAGAGATTGCGGAGATTTACGCTGACCCTGACCAGATTGAGCGGGCGATTAAGAATATTATCTCCAATTCCATCAAGTACTGTGCAAGAGGGGACAAGATCCAGATTTTTGCGGGAACCCTGTATAACAATGTCTATGTTAAGGTAGAGGACAGCGGAAAGGGTATTCCCAAGAGTGACCTAGAGCACGTGTTCGAGCGGTTTTACCGGGTGGACAAGGCACGGAGTCGTGACAAGGGCGGCACCGGACTGGGACTTTCGATTACGAAAGAGATTATCGAAAGCCACGGCGGCACCATCCAGATAGAAAGTGAGTTTGGGAGGTTTACCCGGGTTACGGTAAATTTGCCCATGGCAGAAAAATAAAATGGTGATGCCTTATGCAGGTGTACGGGAAAGGACAGTCCTTGCGGGACGTCGAGGACGCACCTCTCGGCTCTCGCCTCGGTCAGTGCTGGACGATTGACACCGGCAATCAGCACCCCTACAATGAAAACGCTAAATTTCGCCCAAAACACGGGGTCTTAAAAGGGGCGGCCGCCCCTTTTGCTGATGCCCCCGAAGGGGGCGAAGTGGCGCTTGGGCTAGGCAAGCGCAACGGGGTCTGGCAAAGAAAATAAAATCTATATTGCATATGAAAAGGGCAGAAACATGATTGTTTCTGCCCTTTGACTGTCCTTAACAGTATGCCTCATAAGAGGTCCTTTTTTGCGTTTCTATTCTTTAGTCATACAGCCCCGCACGGTCGTTCCAGACAATATGCCGAAGGTCGCTTTCGGTCAATCCCAAACCATTTTCGTCACCTTTGAGAATTCCTTTGTCAACCATTTTTTTCACCGACGCTCTTGCCCATTCGGGCATATTTTCGTCAATGTAGTTGTAAATCATGGGGGTGTTCAGCTCCTGCACCTTTTGGGTGAGGGCGTCGATGGCGGCTTTTAGCTCCTGGTACTGTGTCATGGTCAATTCCTCCTTTTCTTCCGGATTTGTGCCGGTAATGCCCCGGCAGATGGCGTCTGCAATTTGCTCCGGGCCAAGACGTTGGTAGAGGCTGGCGTCCTCTTCGTTATCCACAAAGCAAACCTCAATCAGGGCGGCAGGTGCGGCGGTGCGGCGTATCACATAGAGGTTGGCGCCCTCCTTGATGCCCCGGTTGGGAAAGCCCAGCTGGGATAGAGATTCCAGAATCCGGGCGGTGTTTAAAACGTCTTCCCCGCCCATGGTGTAAACCTCGCTCCCTCTGCCGCCCCCGGCGTTAAAGTGGATGGAGTAAAAGGCGTCCAACTTCTGGGCGTTTGCCAGAGCCGTAATCTGAGAGAGGTTGGAGGAAACCGAGCTTGCCAAATCATTGGTGCAGTCAATCACGGTGTGTCCCAACCCCCGCAGCTTCTCCATCAGGGCGTAGCCTACCGCCCGGGTTTCAAGGCTCTCGTTCAGAATGCCCACCGCCCCGGAGCCGGGTCCGGTGGCGGTATGGCCGCAGTTTATACCGATGCGCATTGTTTTGCCTCCTTCCGTTCCCGCTTTTCACATTTTTGAAAAAGCTTCAAATACAGGTCGGCAGCCAGGGCGGGCCTGGTGAAGCTGTTGTTCTTCCACCAGGCAAGGCCTGAGGCAACCAGAGTGAGGCTTAAGCTGATGAGCTGATAAACCTGGTCCTCGGCAAAGGGCAGGGCATCCTTTCCCGCCACTGCCAGAATTTGATTGATGAGTGCCAGGACCAGAGCAATGGTTCTGGCGATGGTTTCTTTTGTTACTTTTGGCATAGTGCAGTTCTCCTTTCTTGTTCCTGTTCCAGGTCCCGGAGCCGGTGCTCCGACACCTTTTGGCGGTTTTCCAGAACCGCCACATCCTGCTCGAGCTGGAACATTCGCTCGATTAAGTGGTTGTGTTTGCCTACCTTTTTCTCCAACTGCCCCAGCCGGTAGTTGGTCAGACGGTTGGCGGTCAGAATCCCGAAAAGGGAGCCAAGCAGGGTCCCGGCAAGGGAAAGGAGTGCAATCAAGAGTTCGGTGTTCATACAATCCCTCCTGGATAGTTTGTGATGTCATTTTTCAGTTGGTACCGCATCGGTTGAAAAATCATAAAGCTCTAACCGAGTGTACTTTGTCTTGTTTGAAATTTGTTGCAGGGAATCATGATGATACTGCTTCTAAACCGGAGTCAACCGGGATATCGTCTTCCCAGTCTGCAAAAACTTCTCTCTTGGCGTACTCATACACCTGCTTGTGCACCGGTAGATTCTTGTCAATGGTCAAACGGACAAATTTGTTTTCCAATGCCGGTCTGTCCATGGTTTCTCTTGCAGTTTGCACTTTAAAACATACGGAGCACGCTCCATCCAAATCAACACGCAACTGTTCAATCTGGGCATACGCCTCGGGGACAGTAACACCCAATTGCTCAATCAACACATCGTTTTTCTTAAATCCCATTTTCATTTCCTCCTTATGTTAAATGCTAATGATTTCTTCTGTTTTCAGCGTTCCGTCATCGGAAACGGTAAGCATAAACCTCTTTGTGCTTCCTTCGGTGGAAGACCTCAAAACAATAGAGGATGCCTCCACGGTTCCGGCAAACCAACCATTACCATTCCAATCCAGGGTATAAGCGTTGGAACGGTTGGGTTTGGTGATTTTTACGGTGAGAGTGCAATCCTGACCGCTTGAAATCTCGTATGAAGCAACTCTTTTCCCAAACCTCTTATACAATTCATTAAAATCATAAAATTGGTTAGCGCCACCAGGCAAAGATCCCAAAAATTCCCCATTTGCATCGTAGAATACTAGATCACTAAAAACTCCACTGCTGCATGTGAGATCATGTCGAATCTCGTCGTTACCAACATAAATTCGCTTCCATGTACCCGCTGACATGGTATATTCCACCGTTTCATACTCAGTAGCCCCCGTTCCATTACCGACAATATCCGCATAAACGTTTGCGGTGTCCGGGGCATTGTATTTGCCTTGGACGTGTTGGCTTTCCGATGCTGCTATTGTGTATAATCCTTCCACATGAGAGTTCCATCCGTTTGCCTGGGTGCTATGCCCCTCTGCATGGGCATAGTTTCCATCAGTGCATGTGTTATACCCTTCTGCATGGGAACGTTCACCGTTTGCATGGGCCATATACCCTTCTGCGTGGGAGTGATGCCCTTTCGCATAGGTCTCCTGACCTTCGGCATGGGAAAAGTCACCGCTTGCATGGGTACCGCTCCCTTCTGCGTGAGAGTGGTCGCCTGTGGCATAGGTTTGCCAACCCTCGGCGTGAGAGGAGGAACCATTTGCCCAAGAACCGTCACCTTCTGCGTGGGAACGATGCCCTTTAGCATGGGTGCCGCTCCCTTCGCTATGAGAAAAGAGACCAACTGCTTCCGTGTTATATCCCTCTGCATGGGAAACATCGCCGACGGCATGAGTTTCCTGACCCTCCGCATGGGCAAATCGGTTGTTTGCTTCGGTATAATAACCCTCTGCATGAGAATAGATTCCCCTTGCCTTGCAGGATGCACCCTCAACATGGGAACCGGTGCCTTGGGCAGTCCCGCCATAGCCTTCGGCATGAGAAATCTCACCGACGGCAAAAGTTTTTCTGCCTTCTGCATGGGAAGACCAGCCATAAGCCTTTGTATCGGTTCCCTCTGCATGGGCATCCAAGCCGCCCCAGTTGCTACGCCCCTCTACATGGGAAGAAAACTCGCCGGCAGTATCGGTTACTTCATGAGAACCAATGCTGCCGCCGTTGACAATAAAGGTCCCTAAAAAAGATGGAGTAGCAGAGGGGGTAAAGGAGATTGGCAGTTCACCATCTGCAACGGTAACGATTTTCCCGACAACGCTGACGATGTTTCCGTCATATCTTTTCTGCTCTCCGTTCTCCATGAGAAAGACATGCCAGGGCATCCCGACGGTAATGCTCTCTGTTGAGTCCAGGGTTACTGTGTTTTCGGTATAGGACCTAATCAAGAAAGTCTTGACTGCAACATTATTATGTCTTCCCTCTATGTGGGAATAAGGAATATTACTGGTATTGTTTTCGTAATCATTGAAGACCTCTCCGCCCGTGGCAGCAAGGGGAAGCCCTGACGCAAAGGCATTCCCCGAGAGGCTGGCGAGCTTTTCTTTTTCGGCAGCCGTGTAGTTTTTTTCGGAAAGGCCCATTCCCGGAACCTTATCCACCTTGGCGGCCAGAGCCTCCTCCATGGAAAGGTTGTTCTCTAGCAAAACATCCTCTGCCCGGTGCTTTCCCTCGGTGCCGGCAAGGTGCCGCTCCAGCCGGGCGGTAAGAGAGGCGAAGAGATGCTCTGCGTAGTGCTTGATCCAGGAGGAAGACCCCTTGGAGGCGTAGGTTTTTCCATTTTTGTCATGCCATATTGACATAAAATCACTCCTTTGTGATAATTTTGCAGACGGCGCTTTCTGCAAGAAAAGTATAGTACAAAACCCGGTGCCATGCCGTGCCAAGAGGAGTAGAAAATGAAAAAACAATGCAAAAGAAGTGCTCTTGGCAGACAATATCCTTGACAAATCAGCAAAAAGGGGCTATAATACAAAAGGCATCGGGGCGTGGCGCAGTTTGGTAGCGCACCTGGTTTGGGACCAGGGGGCCGCAGGTTCGAATCCTGTCGCCCCGACCAAAAAGAAACGACAATTTTCGAAAGGAAGTTGTCGTTTCTTTTTGTACTTTCATCTTTTCGTTCTTCTCTTTTCACTTTTCTCTAAAATTGTCGTTTCCAGATAAGAGATAAAAGAGAAGAGTGAAAAGTTACTGGCAATTTCGCTTTGCAAAACACTTATTTTAAAAAATACAAGTCTTGAAACCCTTGTTTTTCAGCGTTTGTGAGTAAATCCTATCAGAAAACTCGCACCAGAAAAGTAAATTTAGAAAATCTCTTGACAAGAGCGGGAACACGTGATATAATTTATTCTCGTGACATAGGGGTATAGCTCAGTTGGTAGAGCAGCGGTCTCCAAAACCGCGTGCCGGGAGTTCGAGTCTCTCTACCCCTGCCAAAACGAGGAAGCGCCCATCAGGGTGCTTTTTTTGTTTTTAGATAACGCAAGGAAGTCGAACTCCCGAAGCACGCGGTTTTCCCGCGTGAACGGGTGAACCGCCGACGCGCTCCCAGTGGGAGAAACAGCGAGGCGGTGAAGCGCAGTGCTCGGATTGTATCGAGCGAAGGCGAAGATAGAATCCGCGAAGCACAAGAGGGCGGAGCCATTCGAGTCTCTCTACCCCTGCCAAAACGAGGAATCCTTTTTCGTTTTTGGGAATGGTTTCTACCTTATTATATATTTATTATATAAATACCAATAAAAAATGGAACAAAATCCAATCCGCCGCCGTCTAATAAACAGAAAGGGGAAATTGCAACGCCTGCTTTGCAGGAAATGTGGTGTTTTGGGGAAATTAGGGAAAAAGAAACAAAAATCGAAAAAAATTCCCCAAAAGGCTTGACAAATGCCAAAATCAAGGTTAAAATGGACAAATGCCAAGGAGGCATGGGTGATTTATGCCCAAAAATCCACCGGCGTCGGCATACCCGTGTCGATGATTTCTCAGGAGAACGTTTGTTTTTCCCTTGGGAAATCGGTAGGAATCACTTATGGGGCAGTCAGGTGGCTGCAATTTTTTGGTTAGTTTGTTACAAAACTATTAAAAATTAAGTTAAGTATTGACATTTGCCCTGTTTTAGTGCTATAATTTGAACAAAGTTAGTGGGGAGATAATATTCTTACTATGGACCCGCTGATAAAGTCGTCGCAGAAACGGGTAGCTGCGGTGCATTGAAAGTGTAAAAAAAATAAAATTTTATATTTTTAAGGAGGATTTGAGAATGAGAAATCTCAAAAAAGTTATTGCTTTGGTAGCAGTTTTTGCTATGCTGGTTAGTAGTTTTGCTTTTGCAAGCACCTACAGCGATGTAGCTGAGACTGACAATTATGCTAGAGCGATCGAAGTATTGAACGACCTCGAAATCATGATTGGTGATGACGAGGACGGCGACGGCGTAATGGATTTCAGACCTGAAGATACCATTACAAGAGCAGAAGTTACTGCAATTATTGCTAGAATCCAGGGCTTGGATGTTGCAGGTACCAGCGCTACTGATTTCGTAGACGTTCCTGCTACTCACTGGGCATCCGGCTACATTGCACAGGCTGCTAAGCAGGGCATTGTAAACGGTTATGGTGATGGCAACTTTGGTCCTGAGGATCCGGTTCAGTATGAGCAGATGCTGAAGATGCTCATGGAGACCCTGGGTTACAGACCTTTTGCAGATGACAACGGCGGTTACCCCACCGGTTATGTTGCTGCAGCTACCCGTTATGGCGTTCTGGATGACGTTATTGGCGGCGGCGTCGGCGCAGAAGCTCCCAGAGGCATGGTTGCACAGATGACCTACAATGCAATCAACGCTCCTATCATGGACGTAGTAACCTATGGTAACAACAAGGAATACGCAGTATTCGATGGTTCCAACGCTATGCTGGATTACATCACTCTGCTTTCCCGTGACCTGAAGATGGTTCGCATGACTGGTCTTGTAACCGAGAACAGCTACTCCGGTGATATCGACACCGAAGCTAAGAAGACTATCGGTTTCGTTCCCTTCTACACTGTAGAGAACGCTGCATACCTCAACATGGTAACTGAGGATGATGGTTCCATCGATCTGGACGCTTACGCACAGGTTCTGTACCAGGGCGAATTCGATGCAGATAGCTTCCTTGGCTACGCTGTAGAGATGTATGCTAAGAAGGAAGACCTGTTCGAGAACATCCGCACCATCAAGGCTATCGTTAAGGCTGGTATCAATGACGAAGTAACCTTCAATCTTGACCAGTATGTAGAGAAGGCTGAAGGCACCAACGGTTCTGTTGCTCTGAAGTTCTCCAAGAACGAGACCAGCAATGCAACTGTTTCTAAGACTGTTCAGAAGAACCCCACCATCATTTACAATGGCGTAAAGGCCGAAGAAGGCTTGGGTGCATTCTTTGGCGGCTTCATCACCAAGAACAACAACCTCAGCGGTCAGGTTACCCTGATGGATGCTGACACCGTAGCAGGTTACGAAGTTGTTATCATCGATGCAGCTGTAAGTGCAGTTGTTCGTGAAGTATCCGCAAATGGTCAGGTTCGTTTCTTCAGACCTGTTCAGGATCCTAAGGATGGTACCGGTATCGCATTGGTATTCGACGCTGAGGACACTCAGTCTGTTATCAAGCTGACCAAGAATGGCGAAGAAATCGACTACACCGAGCTGAAGAAGTGGGATGTTTTGAGCATTCTGTGGAACGGCGAGAAGGAATACTACGATGTAAAGGTTCTGGATGCAGACAACTATGTTGATGCAATCGTTAGCGTAGTTAAGTCTAACAGCGTTGTTCTTTCCAACGGCGAAAGCTACAAGGTTGCTAACAACGCATACCAGTTCTCTCTTGCAGAGGCACAGCCCGGCATGAGCGGTCGGTTCTACATCGACGCTTATGGCAAGATCGTTGCTCTGGATGATACCGTAGCAGTTGAGGGTGCTACCACCACTACTGACAACTACGCATATGTTCTGGCTGCAGAGCCCGTCACCGGTCAGTGGAGCTCTGATCGTGATGTAATCAACGTGATGCTTCTTGACAAGTCCGGCGAGGTTTACGACGCACAGCTGGCTAACAAGGTGAAGTTCATCAACCTTGACAAGAACGATGCAATCGCTGATTTGTTCACCGATGAATTCCAGGCTGGAATTTCTAAGTCTGTTGTAGCTGACATGACTAAGGATACCGTTATCGACGCTGCAAACCTTGACGATTTGGCTGCAGCTCTGGTTAACACCGTAATCGCTTACGAAGGCAACAGCTCTCGCGAAATTAAGACCATTATCTTAGGTCAGACTGGCGATGATGAGAGAGCTATGGAAATTCTCCACAAGACCGTAGGTGGTAAGACCAACGATTACAACAAGGATGGCTTGAACTTTGACGATGGCGACATCTTTGTAAACGAAGATACTGTTGTATTCTTCATCAAGGGTGAAGACACCATTGCTTACGATGGCGCGGGTGTAGCTTCTGCTGATCTCAGCTCCGTAGGTACTATTGCTAGCCTGGTTGACAATGCTAAGTACAATGTTGTTGCTATCGGTCGTGACGCAAACGACGAAGCAGAAGTAATCGTTCTTCTGAACGAAGACGGTGCTTATGACCAGGGTGCAAACATTGCTGTAATCGACAGTGTTGGTGCTTCCGTTGTAAACGGCGCTGATTCTGTATACACCGTAGCATTCTACATGAACGGCGAACTGAAGACTGCAACCACCAAGGTTGATATGCCTGCAGGTTATGACTTCGAATACGCTCAGCAGGGTGACATCGTTAAGCTGGCTCTGGATGGCGATACCATTACCATGGCTACCGAAGTTCTGAGCTTTACCAGAGCAAACGCTGGTTTCTACACCGCTGCATATGGTAACGGCTCTGCTGCTACAGCTCCTCTCT
Organism: Clostridia bacterium; assembly: GCA_017625185.1. GTDB lineage: Bacteria > Bacillota > Clostridia > Monoglobales > Monoglobaceae > Ructibacterium. The sequence continues at coordinate 1,921 of JAGALN010000188.1, read as the reverse complement.
TTAACCTGAATACTGGAGTTGAGGGTGAAGACGAAGACTTCTACTTTGGTGCAGTTACCGACTTCAGAACCAACGGCGCAGCTCAGGTTGCTCTGATGAATGAAGACGGTACCGCAACTGGTGCAGTTAAGAGCGTGAAGGAAGCTGATGCTTCTAAGGTATATGTATACGATGTAGACAACAAGGACGAATATCGTCTGAGCGTTGGTAGCATCGGCGATGCAAATGCAGATACCGACCTGAACGAAGCTGGTTCCTACGTAGTTCTCAAGAAGCAGCCTTATCCCTACTTTGTTGAGACTGGTCTGGACAATGCTATCGGCATGATGGATTATGTATTCGTAAGATACTACAACAACGCTGCTGCTGATATCGTAGTTTACAAGAACTATGACTTCGGTAAGTACACCATCGAGGATACTGCTCCTGTAGATCCTGAAGCTGAGTAATTCATACTCAACAAACTAAGTCAAATAAAAAGAGACCCTTCGGGGTCTCTTTTTTTGCTCGATTTATTATAAATCAAAAAACCACAAACGCAAGGGATGTTGCCAAACGGTAAGATTTCTGTAATACGCACCTGTCTTGACAAAACTAACGACTGGTGCTATAATATACAGGTCATGAGTGTGGCAAGAAAATCTTTTTCTTCATAAATTATTTATGAGGAATGATTTTTTTTCATTGTGAGATAATAACCATACAGAACACGTTATGTTGTGTCCGTAGTAAGAAGGGATTTTTTATGATAATTTTAAAAGATGAAACCAAGACTAACTTAGAGTATCTGCTTGGGTTGAAATTGGAAGAGCTTGAGAAAATGGATGTTGATGAAGAAATCTCTACACTGGAAAAAACGGAAGCAAGAAAGATCAGGTTCTCAAAGGAAAGAGATTTTAGGAAAATCGGCAGAGGGAATCCTTTATTGGCCCGGCGGCGTATGCGTACAATGGATGATGTAAACAAAGGATTGGACAAGATGAAATGGTAAATGAAATTGACATTGCATTGATGGAGCAAAATAAGCAGGAGATTCATGAGGCATATGGTGACATCCGGGAGATATTGGTTACTTATCGAACGGTGATTCGACCTTACATTGCATTTTTGGAATTGTTTGATAGTGAGTTTCCGGTTGAAATCTTGAATGAAGTCCGGGCGATTCTTCAGCACATTGCCCGGTGTTATTATAGTGAGTTTGTTGATGCTGAAGAGGTGCAACCCGAACAGGAAACATCCGAGGACGGGGAAGGATCCGAGGATACGGAGCCAAAGAGTAATATTCAAAAGAATCTCGAAAAAGCAAAGGGGCATATCAATCGTGCCTTGCAAATATTCGTGTCTGACGCTTTATGATGAATACAGGTTGTTTATGCGGGTATACCGCTATGTAGACCTTTCTTCTCTTGATAATGGGAACTTTTTGAAAGAGCTTCATGATTTGAAAGAAAAAGCACGAATTGCAGACCGTAAAGCAAGAATTGCAGAGGGCGATTCCGGCGATGACAAAAAAGTTTTTCGGATGTACGAGCATGCGTTTAACCAATCGGTGAAGCTTCACCAATACATATCAAAGCATGCGGCTTTTGCTGCAGGATTGAGAAGAAAACTTCGGATTTATAATGTGTTATCGGCGTTGGGATGGCTTGTTGGCGTTGTGTCGGGGGTGCATGCGCTCTGGGCAGCCTTTGGCGAAAGAGTCATGGCGTTTTTGACATCGTTTTAGAAAAGGACTTGCTTTTGCAAGTCCTTTTTATGAGTCGTTTGTCCCTATTTTTTCCCGCATTCGTTCCAACAATTTTTTTTCGATCCGGGAAACCTGAACCTGGGAAATTCCCAATCTTTCTGCAATCTCGGTTTGGGTTTTCTGCTTGAAATACCGGAGATAGATAATCGTCCTGTCCCGCCCCTCCAAATCATT
>JAGALN010000187.1 GCA_017625185.1 Clostridia bacterium | reverse complement strand
TTGACAATTTCTTCATCGCCAAAGCTATTACCAAACGCCGCCTTCTGGAAGACAAAAGGATGGGGTTTGGCAAGCTTGTTCTTCATTCCCAAGGATTCCTCTGCTGCCAACACTTCATCATAGGTTACGATACATTCCGGCTTGAAATACCCGGTCAGATTCCACATCGTAAGGGGACACAAGATTTCCTCCCTGGGTCTTCCGGTACCAATTCCAAGGCGAAATCCAGCGTTTTTCAGCTCTGCCAAGGTCTTTTGAATTTCCCCCAGGGGAACAATCGGCTCTTCGTCGCATTTGAGTCCTTCTACCTCACCGTCCCCATGGAACCACCGCTGAAATGAGTTCAAAATCTGCTCCCAGAGCAGACCGGTACCACGCTTGTAGCACCCCGCTTCCCCGGGAATTGCCGATGCCAGAAGGCCCTCGATATTCTCATAAAGTTTAGGGGGCTGAACAGCAATATTCTCGATAAACATACAGACCGAGTCAAAATGCCAGCTATCAAAATCGGGAATCTCGGTTTCTAGATATTTGGACACCGAAAAAACCAGATATGCCAAATCCCAGTTGGTATTTACCCCGAGGCGTTTCACCGCCTGCACCGTTTTTCCATGACAAAATACGGTATTAAACACCTCCCGGACATTCTTCCGGCACCATTCCCGGTCAATCTCGCGATTGCCATAGAATTCATAACTATACAAAAGCTCATAGACCGTCAATGCCGCCGCATCCCAGTACAAAAACTCACTGGTAATGACCCCGTCCATATCAAAGATGATGGTTTCAATGTTATTCCGCTGTAACTTCATAGATAACCTTTCCTGCCACACCGGAGGTCAAGCCTTTCCGGCTTTCATCCACCGACAGTGCATGCCCTAATGCGATACCAAAGGCTCGGTAGGTAGCTTCCCAGATGTGGTGTCCGTTCTCACCCTTTAAGATATCAATGTGCAGGGTACACCGTGCACCCTGGGCAAAGCCATCCAAAAAGGTAATCAACTCCTCTGCCGGCATCCCCTCTACCATCTCGGCATAGTCAACTTCGGTAGTAAAATCAAGGTAAGACCGGTCCTCAAAGGAGATGACCGCTTCTGCCTTGGCTTCGTCGATGATGCCGGTGCCAAAACCGTAACCACTGGGGGCGTTCAGCTTCACATACTCCCCTACCGCACGGCCCAGCGTCATGGAAACATCCTCGGTGACCAGATGGGTCAGTTCAAATTCATCTAACTGCATCTCAATTTCGATATTGAGTGCCGCACGCCACGCAATATGCTCAATCATGTGGTTTAAAAAGGGCAGGGGCGTCTTGATTTTCTCCCGATAGTCCGGCTTTAAGGCGCCCTTTTCGATTGCGACCCGAATGGAAGACTCGGTGGTCTTTCTCGTTACTGTGATTTTGTTTCTCATCAAAATCAACTCCTTTTATTTTCTTTCTTTCACCGCAAGACCGTGGGTGTCAAAGCCTTCAACCGTTGCAATCCGATATGCGTAATTCCGTACCATTTCAAAACCATCCTTGGAGGCATAGCCTACCGAAGACCGCTTTAAGAAATCAAATACCGATACGCTGGAGTAGGTCTTGGCAAACTGCCCAGTAGGCAGGATTGCATTGGGACCCAGCACGAAATTGCACAAGGTAACGGGTGTATAATCGCCCAGAAGAATCTCCCCTGCATTCTTAATCTTAGGCAAAACCTCAAAGGGCTTTTCGGTCATAACCTCCATATGCTCCGGTGCATAGTCGTTGACAAAGGCAATACTCTCTTCCAGACTATCCGTAATAATCGCCCCACCGTAGGTGTTAAAGTTGGT
>JAGALN010000186.1 GCA_017625185.1 Clostridia bacterium | reverse complement strand
CCCCACACTTCTGCCCCGCCAGTTTTTCACATCTGCTGCAAAGGCGCAGGCACATCCGTCCACAAAAATCACACAATGTCCAAAGGAGGTGTTTTCCTCCACCGTATCAAAGTCCCGGACAATACTCAAAGGTCCCAATGGGGTCATCTTTTCAAAGACGGTTTGCTCTCGGGACATCCCGGGTTCTTCTTCCCCGCCCTGGAGCAATCCTCGCATCAGGTCCCGGTTAATAAAGGTTTTATCCACCATTCCGTCAAAGAAGATTAAAAATCCGTCTGCCCAGCCATCCTGAAACTTAATCTTAAAGTCCCGCAGAATAAAATCAAAATTCTTCCCCAGCCTGAATCTTTCGGCAATATATTCCCGGCTCTCCTGAATCTTTGCTGTAATGTTGATTCGTTCCGTCATTTCCCCCATCCTCTCTTTTTTGGATAGGATTCCCTTTTTCTCCCAAGTTATACCCGGAAAAGACAGAACAAATTTCTCCCTTTCGACAAAACTCGACAGTAGTTTCTTCGGATTTTCGGTATACTATCACTAGTATACAAAAGGAGTTCCTACCATGAAAGAGCAGTACACCACCATTGCCAAGGAAGCAAAGGCAGAAATCATTGAGAAGCGTTCCCGGTTTATTGCCACCGCCCGCCCGGTAGCCACCGAAGAAGAGGCGCTTACGTTTTTGAATCAGCTCCGGCAGGAGTATTGGGACGCCACCCACAATGTCTATGCCTACATCATTGAGGAAAATCAGCTTGCCCGTTACAGCGACGATGGGGAGCCGGGGGGCACTGCCGGAATGCCGGTCCTGGATATCTTACGAAAAGAGGGGCTTTCCAATTTAATCGTGGTGGTAACCCGTTACTTTGGCGGAACCTTGCTCGGCACTGGCGGTTTGGTCCATGCCTATTCCAAATCTGCCAAGGCAGGGCTAGAAGCGGCAGGACTTCTGGACATGATTTTGTGCAGGGAACTCTCCTTGACCTGCGAATACACCCTTTGGGGGACTCTGCAAAATTATCTTTCCAAACGGGAACAGATTCTCCAAGGCGAGGCGCAATACACCGAAAAGGTTTGTCTGCCTCTATATCTTCCTGTTGCCATGGCGGATTCTTTCTGCAAGGATGTGGTAAACCACCTGAACGGGCAAATCGAGATTGCCCAGGGGGATACTCGGTACTGCAGCCGTCCCAGAGTCTAAATTTTGCAAGAAAACTGTTGACATTTCCCGCAAAATATGCTAAAATAGCCTTTGTGCTGGTGTAGCTCAATTGGCAGAGCAGCTGATTTGTAATCAGCAGGTTGCGGGTTCGAGTCCCATCACCAGCTCCAGTAAAGGGACATCCATTGGATGTCCCTTTTTCCATTTCTCTCCTCCATTGACTTTTCCTTTGTTTTTGTATATAATAAAGCTATTGGCAAACCGATCCATGGGAGGTGTGGAAAGTGACCTTTTATAATCTTCTGTCATCCATTTTGAGTTACGTCTTTACCGTCATCATTTATCTCTTTATTTTTGGCGTCATCCGCCTGATTTATCTTGACGTGAAAAAGATGAGCCGATTCGAAAGCGACAGCGTCAATGTCAGCGGCGTGGCAACTGCAAGCCTGCGTACACTTCCCACCAAGAAGGCCTTGGAAAACCCTCTCAAAAAACGGTATATGATTTACGGGGAGGCCATCATTGGCAGGAACAAGTCCTGCGATGTTTCTCTCCGGGAAAAGTTTGTTTCCGCCCAGCATGTCCGCATCTGGTACGAGGACGGCGAATGGCTCCTGGAGGATTTGGGGAGCCGGAACGGCACCACCATCAACGGTCAACGGATTGCCCATCGTGTCATACTAGACCCCCAGGACGAAATCTCGGTAGGCGGAATCCGGTTCGTCTTTGAGCTTTAGGCAGAAAGGAAACAAGTATGAGCAAATTTACCGGTCTCAATTACCGCCGTCCTGCCTATCTTCTGATGCTGATGAATCTTTTGGGGTTCTTTCTTCTGTTTATGGCAAACGGCTATAATCCCAACATCCTCTATATCGGCGCAGGATTGCTTGGTCTTTTCATTTTGATTTATACCATCATCGTTCTCTGTAACATGGGGGACAAGTTTATTGTGCTGATGGCGTGCATGCTAATCACCATTGGCGTTCTTTTGTTGTGTCGCATCAATATCCAGTATGGCATCCGGCAGATTGTCTGGGTGGCTCTGGGTGGTGCGGCCTTTTTTGCGTCCTATGCCGTCTACTATAACATTCGGTTCTGGAACAAGCTCTGGATGCTCTATCTCCTTGGCGGTATCGGGTTGTTCCTCGCTACCTTGATTTTTGGGGATACCGTCAACGGTTCCCGAAACTGGATTAGCCTTGGTAGTTTCTCCTTCCAGCCGGCAGAGATCACCAAGATTCTCTTTATTATGTTCCTTGCCTGTAACTTTTCCAAAAGCTGGACCGACCCCTTTTATAAAATTACCCCCAAATGGATGACCTGGCTTGGCACCTACCTCTTCATCGGTTTTCTGGTTCTCCAACGGGACTGGGGCACCATTTTAGTCTTCTTCTTTATCTATATCTTCATGATTTACGTCTACGAAAAAAACCTCCGATTCCTTGCCCTAAATGTGGGTGCGGCTGCCATTGTGGCAGTTCTTGGCTATAAATTCTTATACCATATCCAGGTTCGGGTCAGCAGCTGGCTAGACCCTTGGGCGGATATTTCCAACAAGGGCTACCAGATTACCCAATCCCTCTTTGCCATTGCCTCCGGCGGGTATTTTGGCAGAGGCATCGGAAACGGTTCGCCCTCCTACATCCCGGAGGTGCATTCCGACTTTATCTTTGCAGCAGTTTGCGAAGAGATGGGCGTTTTTGGCGGTGCCGCCATTATTCTTCTTTTCTTCCTGATTGCCTACCGTTGCTTTAAAATCGCCATCACGGCGCAGGACCCCTTTGACAAGGCAGTCTGTCTGGGACTAACACTGATGTTTTCCGTCCAAACCTTTATTATTGTAGGCGGTGTCATTAAGATGATTCCCCTGACCGGCATCACTCTCCCCTTTGTCAGCTACGGAGGGACTTCCATTGTGGTCAACTTTATCTCCCTTGGCATTATTCAGGCAATTTCCGCCAAGGAGGAACGAAGAACAGGAGGGGACAGTCATGAATCCAAATAAGCGCATCATTCATGTTCTGGTTGTGGTTTGTGTCATGTTTCTCTCCCTGGTGACCTACCTCCTATACTTTAATATGTTTCAGGCAGAGGAAGTTGCCACCAACCCCTACAACAAACGGCAATGGGAGGATGAAAAGTTTGTCAAGCGGGGAAACATCTATGACGCAAACGGAATTCTCCTTGCAGAAACCGAAGTTGACGGGGACACCCGCATCCGTCGCTACCCCAAGGGTCGGCTTTATAGCCATGTGATTGGCTACTACTCCCGCACCTACGGAAAAAGTCAGCTGGAAATGCTTTATGATAAGGAACTCTTGGGTCATGGTGACATTACCATCAGCTTCAACGAGCTCCGCTCCGGCTATGACCTCAACCTGACCATTGACCATTCCCTTCAGCAATATGCCTATGACCAATTGGGCAATCGACAGGGGGCAGTGGTGGCACTAGAGCCTGCCACCGGACGGATTCTGGCTCTGGTCAGCCGTCCCGACTTCGACCCTGCGGCAGAGAGTCTGGAACAGAACTGGAATGCCATTGTGGAACAGGAAAACTCTCCTCTCTTGGCACGAGCAACCCAGGGGTTATACCCGCCTGGCTCCACCTACAAGATTGCCACCACGACGGCGGCATACGAAAAAGGCTTGATTGGAACAACCTTTGAGGATACCGGACTTTTCGAAAAGGATGGTTTGAAGGTCAGCAACTACGGGGAAAAGGCATACGGAACCATTGATTTAAAACAAGCCTTCTCAGTATCCAGCAACTTTGTTTTCTGCTCTTTGGGATACGAAATGGGTCCGGAAACGGTACAGGAAACTGCCCAAAGGTTTGGGATTGGAAAATCCTTTGATTTCGACCTTGCCATGAGCAAGAGTCAGATTCAATATAAAACCATGTATCCGGCGGATGCGGCTCTGGTATCCATCGGTCAAGGGCAGCTTTTGATGACACCTCTCCATGTTGCCATGATGAGCGCCGCCGTTGCCAATGACGGGAAAATGATGACCCCCTACTTGGTGGATTCCATCACAACCGCATCAGGACTGACCCTATCCACCACCAAGCCCTCCTTGTTCTCCCAATCTATGAGCCGGGATTGTGCAGAATATTTGGACGAGCTGATGCAGAATGCGGTGGAAACCGGAACAGGGCGAAACGCCCGGATTTCCGGCGTAGCCGTTGCGGGAAAAACCGGAACCGCCGAGAATGAAACCGACAAAGACCACGCCTGGTTCGTGGGCTATGCCCCGGCAGACGACCCCAAAATTGCAGTGGCGGTATTATTGGAATATGACGGCGGTGCCGGCGGCACCAACGCCGGCCCCATCGCCAGAAACGTAATACGTAGGTATCTGGGGATGTAAACAATATGGAATTGTAGTACGAAGAAAATTGACGAGCTTTGCCGTAGCGGACAAAGCTCGTCAATTTTCAAACACGCCTGTGAAAACTAAAAAAGCGAGGAACGCAAGTTCCTCGCTTTTTATGGTTTTGATTAGTCAACAAACTCCAAGATTGCCATTTCAGCTGCGTCACCACGACGGGGACCCATCTTGATAATTCTGGTGTAACCACCATTTCTTTCAGCATATTTCGGAGCGATTTCATCAAACAGCTTTACCACAACGTCGCGCTTGGTGATATAGCTCAGCGCTTGTCTCTTGGTATGAAGAGTATTGGTCTTACCGAGGGTAACCATCTTCTCTGCAATCTTGCGAACTTCCTTTGCACGGGTCAAGGTTGTTTCAATTCTGCCCGCTTCCAGGAAAGAAGTGGTCATAGACCGGAGCATTGCACGTCTCTGGTCGGTCGGTCTGCCAAGTTTTCTCTGGATTGCCATTTTATCTCACCTCAATTTTAATTTCTATTTGTGGGATTAGTCATCACTTGCCAGGGACAAATCCATGCCCTCCAGCGTTGCAATAACCTCCTCCAGGGATTTCCGTCCCAGGTTTCTGACCTTCATCATATCGTTCTCGGAACGGGTGGTCAGATCCTGCACGGTGTTGATGCCGGCACGCTTGAGACAGTTGTAGGAACGAACGGAAAGGTCAAGCTCCTCGATGGTGGTCTCCAGAACCTTCTCCTTCTTGCTTTCTTCCTTCTCAACCATAATCTCCGTGTTCTTGGCTTCGTCGGACAGGTCAATGAACAGGTTCATATGTTCGCTGACAATCTTGGCAGCTAAGGATACCGCCTCGGCAGGAGTGATGGTACCGTTGGTCCATACCTCCAAAGTCAGCTTGTCATAATCGGTTACATTGCCCACACGGGTATTGTCCACGGTATAATTTACTTTCTCTACCGGTGTATAGATAGAGTCGGTTGCAATCACACCGATGATCGGCTGAAGCAACTGCTTGTTCCGATCAGAGGATACATAACCGCGACCCTTGTCCAGGGTAATTTCCATAAACAGTCTGGCATCTTCGCTCAGGGTTGCAATGTGCAAATCCTCATTGATGATTTCCACATCGGAATCGTGCTTGATATCCCCCGCACAGATCTCCCCTGCGCCCTCGTGATTGATGTAAACTGTCTTGGGTGCATCAGAGTGCAGCTTGATTGCCAACTGCTTGATGTTGAGAATAATTTCTGCAACGTCCTCTTTCACACCGGGAATTGTCGAAAACTCATGAAGAACCCCGTCAATCTTTACCGAAGTTGCAGCCACACCAGGAAGGGAGGACAGCAACATTCTTCTGAGAGAGTTGCCAAACGTTGTGCCGTAGCCTCTTTCCAGAGGCTCAACAACAAATTTGCCATATCTGTTATCTTCGGATGCTTCTACGCATTCAATTCTTGGCTTTTCGATTTCAATCATTGTCAGCCCTCCTAGACTATTTACAACGAATTCTTTGAATCCGCCGGATTGTTACAGCAAGTTATTATTTGCTGTACAACTCGACGATCAAGTGCTCTTCGATCGGCATATCGATGTCTTCCCGTTCTGCCAGAGCAACCACACGACCCTCTAAGGTCTCACGGTTCATGTCAAGCCACTTGGGAACGATTCTGCCCTCGGTAGAGCCGAGAATAGCCTCGAATTTTGCACTGGATCTGCTCTTCTCACGAACAGCAACCACATCGCCGGGCTTTACCAGGTAGGAAGGAATATTTACCTTCTTGCCGTTTACGGTAAAGTGAGCGTGGGATACCAGCTGTCTTGCTTCCGGTCTGGAAACTGCCAGGCCCAGCTTATAAACTACGTTATCCAGACGGCTTTCCAGAATGCGGAGCAGGTTTTCACCGGTTACGCCTTCCTTCTTGTTTGCCATTTCAAAGTAATGTGCAAACTGACCCTCTAAAACACCATAAGCTCTTCTTACCTTCTGCTTCTCACGAAGCTGTGTGCCGTACT
>JAGALN010000185.1 GCA_017625185.1 Clostridia bacterium | reverse complement strand
TGCGGTAGCAATCATCTTAACGAACTCTGCACGAGTGATGGTTGCATCCGGCTCAAAGGTGGTAGCAGTCTTGCCGCCAACAATACCCTTATCCTTCATTTCCTTGATGTAATCAGCTGCCCAGTGGTCAGCAGGAACATCCTCAAACAGACCAGCTACAGGAGTACCAGGAACGTCGGTTCCGGGAACATCAGTGCCGGGCTCGTCAATATCAGGAACACCCTGAGTGGGATCCTTATCCTCGCCAAGGTCGCCAGTTCCGCTATCGGGAACACCGGTATCAGGCTTTTCAGGAGTTACAGCAGAGCCGCCACCTGTAGGAGGAACACCGCCAGGCTTCTTGTTACCACCGCTCTTCTTAATAGTAATGTTAATTTCCTCTACTTGATCCTCAGCCAAAACAATCTTGCCATTGTCAGATGCACCAGCCTTAATGGTGATCTCCATGGTAATCACGTCGTTATTTTCGTTGGTGATTTCAACGCCCTCCTTCAGGGCAACAGTATATGCCTCATGTGCAGGCTCGGTTGTATTGGTAAATGTATCTTTAATTCCCAGTGCAGTAGTTGCAGTAATTGCACCAACCTCTTCCTTTACTGCAGCAACCAGTTCCTCTTCGGTATAAGCAGCATCCTTCTTGGGCTCCAGTTTAAAGTCCTCAATGCTGGTGGTCTCATATGCAGTTGCAGCAACCACATTAACAGTTACCGCTGCGGTCAGTTCACCATCAAAGCTAGCAGCACCCTCTTCATCGGCAACTACAGTATTGGTAAAGGTATATTCGCCAATAGTATTTGCATCATAATCTTCAGAAGTCCACTCACCAGCAACCTCAAGAGCTTCAGTCTTCAAACCAGTCACATCTGCAACAGTTGCCTCGGTGGGCAGAACCAGATCAGCTTCTGCGGTACCAATTTCTGCTTCAACATCGTCTTCATACGCAAGAACCTGAGTTGCAGCGAAGGAAGGAACGATGGAAACGGTAGCAGATGAAGGAGTTACAGTAAGCGCATTGCCGTCCATATCCTTCAGTTCTAAAACATCAGTAAATGCCAATGCAAATTCTTCTGTGCTAGTTACTTCTTTTTTTGCAACCAACTCAATCTTTTGTGCAGCCGCACCCTTTGCAACATTAAACTGCTTAGGCTCACCAGTCATTTCATCCATACCGCCGGTGTTAGTCATCTTAATCAATTCTTCATCAGCACGAACAGCACCTACACCCAGTGCACCACCAGGCTTAACAGCTGCAGTAAACGCATCAGTATCGTAGGAAATCTGCCAAACAGCAGATCTCAACGCAACGGTATCAACCTCTTCATTGGTGCTCTCAATATGAACCTCCAACATAATGGTATCACCTGTCTTAACAGAAGCCTTGTAACCATCAGCAACAACCAAACTGATATTTACTGTTTCTGCAGCAGCGACAGACACTACAGTTACCAAACTGATCAACATAGCAACAACAAGTGCCAGCGCAGTAATTTTCTTAAAGTTTCTCATAGTTTCCTTACTCCTCTCTTATACTAGATCGAATTCTTAGTCAGCATTAGGAAATGCCGTACCATACAAATCATATTCTTGCAAAGCAACAGCATCCAAACCATTTACATCATCATCACCATTTACGTCTGCCAAATCAATACGATTCAACGCATTACCATATAGGTCATACTCTTGAACAGCAACAGCATCCAAACCATTTACATCATCATCGCCATTAGCATCACCAAGAATACCTTCATCGATAAACTGGGAAAGATCAATAATAAATGCCTGTGCTTTGGTCACACTTTCAGCATTGGATCCCAGCCTAACTGCCAAAACAGAGTTTTCAGATACATGATAAGCACCATTAGCACCGTCACCGATTGCTAATGCAAAGGGAATGGTTCCGGTTGCACCACCCTGAACAATGGGCAGCTGGTCAATAGCGCGAATGTAACCCTTTACGGTATCCGGCTCATTTGCAAGGTCCTCTACCGTATCACTCTCTCCTACATCGTCCGACTCAGCCAGCGTACCATCCTTCTCAAACAAATAAGCCAGCATGGTAATCTGATCTGTCGATTCAACTTCGCCAGTAACGGTATAGCTTAGAGTTACATTAAAGACATCACCCGTTTTTTCTACCTTTGCGCCGGTGATATCGATTTGCGAATCAGCAACCTTAGTTCCCACAACTGCATCCTTCTCTTCCCCTGCCGCAAAAGCATTAACGGACAGAGCGCACAACATTGCAACAACAAGAATCATTGCACCAATTCTTTTAAACTTTTTCATCTCACCTCGCCTCCTAAATTTGCAAAATAATTATTCGTTCGACATTTCTTTCCAGAAAAGTCCTGTCATAATTAGCTTTGTATTTAGTTCGACTTCCTCCTTTCCTCGAAAAATAACATGGAACAAATGCAGTAAAAACAAATACTTTAACCGCATTTTAATTTATTTACACTTTAATTCTTTAGTATTATACTACTAATTTAAATATTTTTCAATAGGTTTTTTAAATTTTTTCGAAAAAATTAATTTTTCTTTTCAATTATGTCAAATTTGTGTATATTTCAGTAGGATTTGGCATAAGAAATAGTAGAGGTCGGCTTCCTCAACGCCCCGCCTCCATAGTACAAGACCATGTAAAAACGAATTAACATCCAAAAGGAGTGACACACCTTGCATCCCGCCTACGACTACGCCACCCTTACTAAGGAATTAAACGAATTTCGCACAAAGCACCCCGAGATTCCCGTCTTTTCCATTGGAAAAAGTGTGGAGGAGCGGAACCTATACGCCATCCGGCTAGGAAGCGGAACAAAGCGAGTTTTTTTTCATGGGGTGCATCACGGGATGGAGTGGCTCACCGCAAAGCTCCCGATGGAGTTTGCCAAGGATTTAGGAGACGGACTTTATGATGCAGATACGTTATGGAAGAAAAGCACCCTATATCTCGTTCCTATGGTCAATCCGGACGGGGTGGAGATCGCCAAATCCGGAAAGCCTTGGCAAGCCAATGCCCGGGGCGTTGATTTGAATCACAATTACGATGCCCTCTGGCATCGTTCCAAGCTCGCAGAGGTTGAATATGGTATTACCGAGCCCGGTCCTACCCGATACTCCGGCGCCTATCCTGAATCCGAACCGGAAACCAAGGCTCTGGTCAACTTTACCCGCCAAAATTCCTTTGATTTGACCCTTGCCTTTCATAGCCAGGGAGAAGTAATTTACTGGGATTTCTGCGGCACTGCCCCGGAGGAATCTCTTGCCTATCTTGACCGCTTTGAAGAAGTAAGTCCATACCTGCGGGACGCTCCCGAAGGGATTGCCTCTTATGGCGGATATAAGGATTGGTTTATTCAAACCTTCAAAAAGCCGGGGTTCACCATTGAAATAGGGGTAGGAAAAAATCCATTGCCCTTGGAGGACTTTCCTGAAATCTATAAAAGAACGTTGCCCTTAATGCTGGAGGCATTGCAGTTTGAACCGTAATACGATAACAAAATAACGGGGGATTCGTGAATCGCCCCTACGAACATAGAGATTAGGGAATAGGATTGTAGGGAAGGCATTCATGCCTTCCTCCTTGGAACGGACCAATCCGTTCCCTACGATATGCAATCCGCCGGGTTTGATTGTAAGGGACATTCACGAATGTCCCGTCAATGTTGCGTATCGGCAAACGGACCATCGAGGACGCCGGTCCCTACAATTTTTTCGCGGAATAGAGAGAAAATCGGCAGCTGCCGATTTTCTACCACAATTATTCATTCTTCATTTAAAAAACCCTCGACGAAAATTTCGTCAAGGGTTTTTCTAGTTCCGGCGATGTCCTATGTTCCCGGGCGGTCGCCCGCCAAGTATTGTCAGCGCTGAGAAGCTTAACTACTGTGTTCGGAATGGGAACAGGTGTGACCTTCTCGCTATTATCACCGAATGCGTGTTTTAAAAAGAGATTCAAGAAGAGCAAGCAACTTACTCACAAATGTTAAGGTAATTAGGTCAAGCCCTCGACCTATTAGTATCGGTCAGCTGAATGTGTTACCACACTTACACCTCCGACCTATCAACCACATAGTCTACGTGGGGTCT
>JAGALN010000184.1 GCA_017625185.1 Clostridia bacterium | reverse complement strand
GTACTTAAATCATAAATTCCCTTGCGTGCAGAATTTATTGCACCCATATAAGGAGTGTCTATTTGAATTTCAGGAGTTTCCCAATCAATTCTTTCAGAAGGCCACAAGGTGGAAAGCGGTTTGGGGGGCGGCATTTGCCAGCCATCCTCTACCCTTTATGGAGCGGCACTCTATGCCAATCTGGAAATTTTGGAGCGGCATAACCACAGTATGCTGGTAAGCTATATGCCGGCAGGTCTGGACGCCACCATTGCGCAGGGGTACTTAGATTTGCGGTTTAAGAACAGCACTGGCTATCCCATCAAGATTGAGGCAACCGCCAAGGGCGGAAAGCTGACCTTCAACATTTTAGGCTACAACCCCGAGAATATTTCGGTGGAGATTATCCGGAGCGGCGGCGGGTACCACTATGGTGCAACCCGCATTGTGAAAAAGGACGGAGAAGAAATTTCCCGGGAGGCATTGTCCTCTAGTAAGTATTCTCCCAAGGCAACGGAGGAGCCGGAGGAATCGGAAGACCCCAACCAGACGGAGGAACCCAATGCAACCGAAAATCCGGATGCAACCGAAAATCCGGATGCAACCGCTGCCCCGGGCGCAACCAAAAATCCGGAAACCCCGGCGGTGCCTGACACTCCGGTAGTTCCGGAGCCCACACCCACAGCGCCACCGGCGCCCATGCAAACTCCGGCACCCACGCCTGTTGTGACGGAGTAGGAAAATATGATGTACATTTCGTTGTTGAGAACGCCCTATGTGGCGTTCCGCAGCGGTTGTGATAAATCACTCGGAGGATGGCGGAGGGATTCTTGTAAGGGGGTCTTTTCTGGACAGCTTCATTCTCCAGGTTCTATTCTCATAGCTCTTCAGGGATCGGTGAAATTCCGTACCGGCGGTAAAGCCCGCTCGCAGAGAAACTCTGCTGATTTGGTGAAATTCCAAAGCCGACAGTATAGTCTGGATGAAAGAAGTGTTTTGCAGAAAAGGCATTGTCCTTTTCTGTCCGTTTTGTACACCATCCCCCTGAAGAAATTCAGGGGGAGTTTTTTTAATAGAAAAGATACAGAATTATTGTTGAAAATTCGCAAAACGTCTTTTTACCTACCTTTTCCGCATTGTTTATCAAGAATTGAATGCGAAAATTGCTGAATTTTCAAGCACGATGGGAGGAATCATCATGAAACAAAAAACCTTTAACACCCGAATGCTGGTCAGCTGTGCCGTGGGCGCCGCCATCTCCTTTGTGCTGATGCTTTTAGACTTCAGCCTGCCCATTGCGCCTGCCTTTATCAAGCTGGATTTATCCGACCTGCCAGCACTGATTCTTGCCTTCTCCTTTGGTCCCTTTGCGGGACTTCTTACCGAGCTGGTCAAGAATCTCCTCCATCTTTTGGTGACAACCACCGCCGGAGTGGGGGAGCTTTCCAACTTTCTGCTGGGATGTGCCTTTGTGGTGCCGGCGGGGCTGATTTATCAAAGAAAAAAGACCAGAAAGATGGCTCTGCTTGCCATGCTGGCGGGAACGGTTTGTTATTCTCTGGTAGGGATTTTTTCTAACTATTTTATCATGTTTCCCTTTTACACCAAGGTTTCGGGGATTCCCATGGAGGCCATCATCGGCATGTGCCAAAAGGTTCTTCCCTTTGTGGATAACCAATGGAAGGTCATTCTTTTGAGTGTAACCCCCTTTAACATTCTGAAAGGCTTGCTGGTTTCCCTGGTAACTTTTTTGATTTATAAGCGGATATCGCCTCTTCTGCGGGGGCGTGCTTGAAAATTGGCGATATTTGTCCGCTGCTGCAACGGAAAATGACAGTCATGTACAAGGAGTACACTCCTGCCATTCTCCATTTTGCAACGAACAAATCTCATCCAATTTTCTGTGCACGCATCGTGTTTGAAAATTGGCGACCTTTGCCCGCTGGTCCCTACAACGAAATCCATGTGAGATTATGGAAAACCCCATGCGGGACATTCGTGAATGTCCCCTACAATCAAACCCGGCGGATTGCATATCGTAGGGGAGGGTCTCCGTGCCCTCCCTTTTTGCTTCGGTAAGAGAGGCGATTGCCCCACTTGATTTTTTTGCATTTTGTGGTATAATAAATGCAGTGAGCCTTGCTCTGCAAGTCTTTACGACTTTGTCGATGATGTACTGCGTACATCCTGCAATATTGACGGCTGCGTAAAAATGTCTTTGCAAGCAAACATTTTTACTTATGGTATAATAAATGCAGTAAGCCTTG
>JAGALN010000183.1 GCA_017625185.1 Clostridia bacterium | reverse complement strand
GGAAATTTACCGCACCGGACGGGGCAGCATCAAACTCCGTGCCAGATATGAATATGACAAAAAACAGAACTGCATTGATGTGAAAGAAATCCCCTATACCACCACAGTAGAAGCCATTGTGGAAAAAATTGTGGACTTGGTGAAGGCAGGAAAGCTGAAGGAAATCTCTGACATCCGTGACGAAACCGATAAACTTGGCTTAAAGCTGACCATCGACTTAAAGCGGGGCACCGACCCGGACAAGCTGATGGCGAAGCTCTTTAAGATGACCCCGCTTCAGGATAGCTTTGGCTGTAACTTTAACATCCTGGTAGAGGGTTCCCCCTTGGTGTTGGGCGTCAACGACATTCTCTCCGAATGGCTCCGGTTCCGCCGAAGATGCGTTCTCCGGAGCGTAGCTTTCGATATTGCCAAAAAACAGGAAAAACTCCATCTGTTAAAGGGTCTGGAACTCATTCTTCTGGACATCGATAAAGCAATCAGGATTGTCCGGGAAACCGAAGAAGACGCGCAGGTTGTTCCCAACCTGATGAAGGGCTTCGGCATTGACGGAGTTCAGGCGGAGTATGTGGCTGAAATCAAGTTGCGGAACCTGAACAAGGACTATATCTTAAAGCGAACTGCAGAAATTGCGAAACTGAAAGAAGAAATTGCCGAACTGGAGTCTATTCAGAATAGCAAGGCAAAGGTGAATAAGATTATCGAAAAGCAACTGCGAGAGGCGGCAAAAAAATACGGCAATGACCGCCGTACCGTTTTGATTTCTGATGAAGAAATTGAGCTTCCGGACGAGTCCCAGATGATTGAGGATTACAACATCCACCTCTTCCGTACCCGAGATGGATATATCAAAAAAATTTCTCTGGTATCCCTCCGGAACGCCGGAGAGCAACGACTGAAAGATGATGACGTTCTGGTTCAGGAAGAGGAAACCACCAACCGTGCCGAAATTCTCTTCTTTGTAGGAAACGGCGATGTGTATAAGATGCACGCCTATGACATTCCTGACGGCAAGGCAAGCCAGATGGGCGAGTTCATCCCCAATGTAATTGGCATGACCGAAAAGGAAAACATTGTCGGTATGGTCTTGAGCGGAGATTATAAGGGTCACCTCCTATTCTGCTTCGAGAACGGAAAGTGTGCCAAGATTCCTCTCGCCAGCTACGCAACCAAGTCCAACCGAAAAAAGCTGACTGGTGGTTTCTCCACCAAATCGCCCTTGGTAAAGATTCTGTACCTGCCGGAGGATAAGGACATTCTCCTGATTAACAATGCCGATAAGGCATTAGCTGTAAATACCGAGAAGATTCCCGAAAAGACCACCCGGAGCAGTCAGGGAGTTCAGGTCATGACGGTACGGAAAAATATCAAGGTGCAGTCAGTCACCTTTGTCGCCGACGGGATTGCCGACAACGGTCGGTATCGGAGCCGGAACATCCCTGCCGCCGGAACCCTGATGCGGGATGAGGACAAGGGTGTCGAGCAGTTGGGCTTTTCCTTTTCCGAAGAAGAGTAAAATAAACAGGATTGTCATCTTGTGAAAACTGCGTCCGTTTTGTTAATAAATGTTACAACTTTTCTGTATTGCATTGAATCAGAGAAAATTCGTGCTATGAAAATCTTTTTTGCAAGAATTTTTGAAAAAACTCTTGCAAAACAAGACCGGGTGTGGTATACTAAATGACGTTGTATATGCGCCCGTAGCTCAGCTGGATAGAGTGTCAGACTCCGACTCTGAAGGTCGTGCGTTCGAATCGCGTCGGGCGTACCAAAAGAAAAATCCTGTCGCAAGACGGGATTTTTCTTTTGGTACTATTCATATATCAATTTCTGTAGCAATTCCTGAACGAAAGGAGATGGTCGGCATGGCATCCAGCATCAACTACCAAAAACAACTGGACACGCTGATTGAAACCCTCCAGAGAGAAAAGCGGATACCCCGGCTTCTGCTCCATAGTTGTTGCGCTCCCTG
>JAGALN010000182.1 GCA_017625185.1 Clostridia bacterium | reverse complement strand
CCGATATGTTATCTGTTCCGCCGAAGTCGTTTGCCATATCAATGAGCTTTTGTGCGCGGACTTCAAGAGGCAGGTCAGATGTAACAATTTTTGCAATGTCAATCTCAGAAACCATATTTGTAAGACCGTCACTGCAAAGAAGCAAGGTATCTCCCGCCAGATAATCATACTCAAACAAGTCCGGTTCCACAATGGGGTCGGTGCCGATAGCCCGGGTAATGATATTCCGCTGGGGATGAACTCTGGCTTCCTCCTGGGTAATTGAACCGTTTGCCAGCATTTCCTCCACCACCGAATGATCTCGGGTAATCTGCATCAGTTCCCCGTTTCGGTAAGCATAAGCACGGCTATCACCCACATTGGCAATGTAGACTTCGTCCTGCGCCACTGCCGCAATCACTAAGGTGGCACCCATGCCTTGCTGTCCCTGATTGGTCACTGCCATCCGAAACACTCTCTCGTTGGCGTCCTTCACCGCACACTGCATCGCTTTGGGCAGCTCTTTTCTTTCCGCCGCCATGGTTTCCATGAGAGATTCCGCCACAAACTGTACTGTTTTCTGGCTGGCAACCTCGCCTGCATTGTGCCCGCCCATTCCATCCGAGAGGACACAAAACCCAGGAAATTGTTCTTCCTCAAATCCATAGATGCAGAAGCTATCCTCATTGAGGCTTCTGACACATCCAATATCGCTTGCTCCGTATACATCCAAAACCAAAGCAAACACCTCCTTATCTTCAGGCGTCCTCCTCTGCTTGCGCTCGAAGCTGTCCACAGGCTGCCTGAATATCACTTCCCATTTCACGACGGATGGTGGCAGTCAAGCCACCCATCTCCAACAACTTCTGGAATCCCTCCACCGATTTCCTGCTTCCCTGCCGAATGCCCTTGGCACCGGTGGGATTGACCGGAATCAGGTTCACATGGCAAAGCATTCCTTTGAGCAAACCAATCAGTTCTGCCGCATCTGCCTCGCCGTCGTTAACACCTTCGATTAAGGTGTATTCAAACGAAATTCTTCGATTCGTCTTTTTGATATAATATCGACAAGCATCCATCAAAATACCAATGGGATACTTCCGGTTAATCGGCATAATTGCCGAACGCTTTTCGTCGTTGGTAGCATGGAGAGATACCGAAAGGGTAATCTGCAAATCCCGGTCCGCAAGGTGACGTATTTTCTCCGCCAACCCACAGGTGGACAGAGAAATATGCCGATGTCCGACGTTAAGCCCCAAAGGATGGTTGACAATCTCCAGAAACTTTAAAACCTGGTCATAATTGTCCAGAGGCTCCCCGATTCCCATCATGACAATATTGGAAATCCGCTCCCCTAGGTCCCTTTGCACCGCCATTACCTGCCCTACAATTTCTCCCGCGGTCAGGTTCCGTTTTTTTCCGCCCCGGGTAGACGCACAAAAAGCACAGCCCATGGCACAACCAACCTGAGAGGAAATGCAGATGGTATACCCATGATGGTATTTCATGAGCACCGATTCGATATAATTTCCATCTTCTAATTGTAACAGATACCGACGGGTTTCGTCAAGTTTTGAGCAATACTTTTTCACCACCGTCAGGTTCCCCAGACTGTACGTCTCTTCCAACTGCTCCCGCAAGGGTTTAGAAAGGTCTGTCATCTGGGAAAAATCGGTAACTCCACGATAGAGCCAGGTGAAAATCTGTTTCCCGCGAAATTTTGGTTGCTTTAGCTCTGCCGTTACCATGTTTTCCAGCTCTTCTAAGGTATAATCCTTTAGATTTCGTTTCATATAGTTTCTATCCTTTTCGGATTAATTTTGCAATATAAAACCCGCTTCCGCCGGTTTCATGAGTAAATAATGTTTGTTCTTTCTCCAGAACAAAGTCTGAATTTTCCTGAAGAAATGCCCCAATCTGTTCCTGATTTTCCTCCCGCAAAATAGTACAGGTAGAATAGACCAAAACCCCAGCCGGTTTCACATACCGAGCGGCATTCCGCAGAATCTTCTTCTGTATCTTGCAGAGTTCTGCCACATCCTCTAAGGTTCGATGCCACTTGATGTCCGGTTTTTTATGTATGACACCAATACCGGAGCAGGGCACATCTGCCAGAATTTTATCCGCTTTCTGCTCCCACACAGGCAAAAATTCGGTGGCATCCTGCACCGAAACCTCCACAATGGAGATTCCCAGCCGTTTCGCACTCTTTGCAATCAATTTCGTTTTATGAGGATGGATGTCAAAGGCAACTACCTTG
>JAGALN010000181.1 GCA_017625185.1 Clostridia bacterium | reverse complement strand
GTCCGATACATTGAAAACTGGAATTGCCAGCGGTAGAATCGCACATGCCTATCTGTTCTGCGGGACCCGAGGAACCGGTAAGACCTCAACGGCAAAGATTTTTTCCCGGGCGGTTAACTGTGAAAACCCACAGGATGGGGAGCCGTGTAACGAATGCCCTACCTGCCGTGGTATTCTGGATGGCAGCATTTTAGATGTTTATGAGATGGATGCTGCCAGTAACCGTGGCGTGGAAAATATCCGGGAAATTCGGGATGAGGTGGTCTATACCCCGGCGGGATGTACTTATAAGGTCTATATCATTGACGAGGTTCATATGCTGACCCAAGAGGCGTTCAATGCACTGTTAAAGACCCTGGAGGAGCCTCCCAAGCACGCTTTGTTTGTCCTTGCAACCACCGAGCCCCATAAGGTTCCGGCAACGGTGCTTTCCCGCTGTCAGCGGTTTGATTTCCGCCGGATTGGTGTGGACGAGATTGCAAAACGATTGACAATGATTTCTGAAGCAGAGGGAATCCCGGCAACGGCGGATGCCCTTGAACTAGTGGCAGAACTGGGCGACGGTTCTATGCGTGATGCTTTGAGTATTCTGGATCAGTGTGCAGCCTTTGGTCTGGATGAGCTGACCCGTATCAAGGTTACGGAAATCGTCGGTGTGGCTGACCCGAAAGCTCTGTTTTCTACCGCCGCTGCCATTGGAGCAGAGGATGTAAAAGAGGCTCTTGTTTGTGCTGATGAAGTCTTTCGGATGGGGAAAGAGCCGCAAAACTTTTTGGAGGAATTGACCGCACATTTTCGCAGTCTTTTGATTTGCAAAGCCTCCAAGAATCCGGCGAAATTGCTGGAACGAACCGAAGATGCAGCGGCAGAATACCAGAAGCAGGCAGAACTGTTTTCTACAGAGCAGCTCCTGTATCATATTAAAGTTTTAGGTGAGGCGATTGCCCAGGCAAAATGGATGTCTATGCCGAGGCTGGCCGCAGAAACGGCACTGGTCAAGCTATGTCATCCGGGATATAGCACCGAGCCGGAAGCGTTGCTTGCCCGAATCGAAAAGCTGGAGCGTCAGCTTGCCGGGAAGGTGGTTGTGTCCCCCAGGTCGGCAGAGAAGAAAGAGATAGCCGAGCCATCCCAAGAGGAGGACACCCCACCATGGAATCCTTCGGCTGAGGAGATGAAAGAACCGGCGGCACCTTCGAAAACAGAAAAAACGGCATCCTCGGAGGAAAAGCTGGGAAAGGATGTTGTCTGGGAATTTTGGGCAGATGCTTTACAGGAAATCAAGAAGGAGAGCAAATCCCTCTTTGCTTTTTTGTATAATGCCAAGGCGTATCGAAACGGAAGCCGGATTGAGCTGGAATTGAGCAATCAAATTGCCTTTGAGCGCATCAATAAGCCGGAAGGAAAGGCGTATCTGGCAAAGCTATTCTCTCGGGTTTGCGGGGATGCCCTGCAGGTGGAGGCGTATTTAGAGGGGGATCGTGAAAAGGACAACGAAACCCAAAGCAGTATCCTGGATTTGGCGAAGAAGAAGGATATCTTTGGCGATAAAATGACAATTATTCAAGAGAATTAGGAGGAAAAAACAATGGCAAAAGGCGGTTTTCCCCGTGGTATGGGCGGCATGGGCGGCGGTAACATGAACCAGATGATTAAGCAGGCTCAGAAGATGCAGGAGCAGATGCTGAAGATGCAGGAGGAAATGGAAACCAAATCCTTTGAGGCAACTGCCGGCGGCGGTGCGGTTCGGGTTGTGATTTCAGGAAAACGGGAGTTGCAGGAAATCGAACTCAAACCGGAGGTTGTAGACCCTGATGATGTGGAAATGCTTCAGGATTTGATTGTGGCTGCTGTCAATGAGGGCCTGAGGAAGATGGAAGCGGACAACGCATCTCAGATGGGACAGCTAACAGGGGGCTTGAACATCCCGGGCTTGTTTTAGAAAAGAAACTGCGCCTCATATGAGGCGCAGTTTCTTCATACATATCTGTCAATATCAGACAAGGTAATTCCTCGGTGTAAGGAAATATTGATGCCGTTGGCAATCACCCGGGAAATATCTTCAATGATGGAATCCACTTCTTTGGGGGCGACAATAAAATTTCCAAATGCCGGAGCGATGGATTCCCGAATCAGTTCGTATTTATCCTCGCCCTCTAAATCCTTCAAAAACTGATAAAGAGGTCTCTGGGACTGCATCTGCTCTCCCAATCGCTTGAGAACCCAGTCAATGGAATCTCCTGCAATGGTGGCGGCGTCTACAACGGTGGGGACTCCAATGGCGATAACCGGAACGCCCAGGGTGGATTCGTCAATTGCCTGACGCTTGTTTCCAACCCCGGCACCAGGGGTGATGCCGGTGTCTGAAAACTGGATGGTGGTATTGACCCGTTCCACCTTTCTGGAACAAAGAGCGTCAATGGCAATCACCAAGTTTGGCTTAAGTTTTTCCACCAATCCTCGGACAATCTCGCCGGTTTCAATCCCGGTAAGTCCAAGAACTCCAGGGGAGATGCCGGAAACGGGGCGGATTCCCTCGTCGATTTCTTCGGGCATATATTCCTTAAGATGGCGGGTTATCATCAAAGAATGAATCACTCTTGGACCCAGAGCATCGGCGGTAATGTTCCAGTTCCCAAGACCGATGACCAAAACAGAATCGTTTTCGGTTTTCAAATGACTTTTGGTCAGCTCGGTCAGCTCCCTGGCGCAGACCTTACACATTTCTTCATAGATTTTTTGCTGTCCGTAAAACCGGGCAGGCATTTCGATGGTAATGTAATGCCCCGGTGCTTTCCCCAATTGCTTTTGTCCTTCCTCGGATTCTACATGGACTCTTGTGATGTGAATATAAGAATGAACCGATTCGGTATCCACCGAAACTCCTGGAATAACATAATCCTCCCCTTGAATTTCAGTTACCATTTCTCTGGCTTCTACTGCCAGATCACATCGAATACTATTTGCCATAAAACCACCTCCGTTTTAGGTAGTTTATCCCTACTTAGGTGTCTTTATATTAGGAAAATTTTTCTTTTCATCAGCTAAAATTTGTGGTATAAAAGGTAAGGAAAATAAAGGCTAAAGCAGCCCTGGGAGGTGTGTTAAAATCATATTAAGCTGCATAGGATGAATCAAACAGGAAAAGGAGAAGTTTCATGAATACCATTGTTATTTACAAATCCAAATACGGTTCCACTAAGGCATACGGGGAATGGATAGCAGAAGAACTCTCCTGTGACGCCGTGGATGTCAAAAGTGTCAAGGTGGAGGATTTACTGGCTTATGATACAATCATTTATGGTGGAGGGTTGTATGCCGAAAACATTGCCGGCGTGACCCTGATTACAAAAAACCTTGATAAGTTGAAGGGAAAGAAAATTATCATTTATACAACCGGCATTACCCCGCTGGATTGCCGGGACTATTATGACAAGCTGGTTATGGAAAAGAACTTCAAAGGAAAGGATGTGACGAATATCCGGGTCTATCATTTTTTAGGGAAAATGATTCTGTCGGAGCTCTCTTTTCCCCACAGAACTGCCATTAAGACCTTGAAAAAGATTATGTCTGAAAAAGAAAACCCAACAAATATGGAGCAACTCCTGGTTGAACTCTGCGACGTTGACGGGGATTTTACGGATAAAAATGCGATTTTTGATTTGGTGGAGTATGCGAAAGGGAAATCATACTAGCCTCTGAAGAAGGGATTGGATGAGCTGATGGATGCCCACCGGGATTATTTGCCAAAATTTAATTAAACTGTAAAAAACAACCCTTTTACAGGGTTGTTTTTTTAAAATGGTTGATGTATAATAGGCTGGAGTTAGAACAAAGGGGCGTTTGATAGGAAGAGGCTTCTAAAAGACATGAATTTGAAGGTGCTGACCTTAAACTGCGATGACGGTGTAGTGCAGGACATGCGTGAGATGCCGTTGCATATAATTTGAATGCAATCCGACGCCGGTGTGTCGGATTTTGATTGTAAAAAACAGTAAGGAGAAAAGAAAAATGCTAAAAAAG
>JAGALN010000180.1 GCA_017625185.1 Clostridia bacterium | reverse complement strand
TTACAGTATGATTTCCAACCTTGGCTTTTTGCCTCCGGAACTGGAGATAAGCACGGTAGAAATTACCGGTGCTAACCGAAAAAGCTGGGAAAAAGATTACCCCAACCTGACTGTTTTGACAAGCTCTGATGCTCATTATTTGGGGGATATGGCAGAACCCATGTGGTTTCTGGATATAAAAGACAATTTCCTTTCTGAATTTTTGGATAAATTGACAAATAAAAAATATTGAAATTACTTGCTTTTTCTACAAAAAACATGGTATAATGGGATGGTTGTTAAAAAAATATCAAATTGAAAAAGTATCAGTCGGCAAAATCTGTCGAATGTATGATTTTATTAGGAGGTAAGAGCAAATGAAACAAAACACGCTTCCCTTTCAGGGGACGCCGGAACAGGAAGAACAGCTGAAAAAGGTCATTGCGGCGCATAAAGACCAAAAGGGTGCGGTCATTCCGGTTCTGCACGAGGCACAAAACATTTATGGGTATCTTCCCATGGAAGTACAGAAGATGATCTCTGAGGGACTGAATGTTCCCCTGGCAGAAATCTACGGTATTGTTACTTTCTACGCACAGTTCTCTTTAAATCCCAAGGGCAAGTACCAGATTGGGGTTTGTCTGGGAACCGCTTGCTATGTCAAGGGCAGTGGTGACATTCTGGAAGAGGTTAAGAAGATTTTGAACATCGAGGTTGGCGAATGTACTCCTGACGGAAAGTTCTCTCTTGATGCAACCCGTTGTATTGGTGCTTGTGGTCTGGCACCGGTAATTACGATTAATGAGGATGTATATGGACGTCTTGGCAAAGGCGAGGTAGCTGACATCCTGAAGAAGTACGAGTAAATCGAATTGTAAATTATGAAAGAGTTATCCTTACACATTCTGGACATTATGCAGAATTCCATTGTTGCCGGAGCAACACTGGTAGAGCTTGACCTGGCTGAGGACAGAGAGGAAGATGTGTTGACCTTCTCCATTACCGACAACGGCTGTGGCATGTCGACGGAGATGGTGGAGACGGTGGTAAATCCCTTTACCACATCTCGGACCACTCGAAAGGTGGGGCTTGGAATTCCTCTCTTGAAAGCGGCGGCAGAACAAACCGGCGGCGGCATTACCTTGTCGTCCAAGCTGGGGGAGGGTACGGTGATTACTGCCAGCTTCGGTTACAGTCATATTGACAGGCAACCTCTTGGAAATATGGCGGAAACCATGCTGGGACTCATCACATCTTATGAGTCGGTGGATTTTGTCTATCGGCACAGGGTGGATACCGAGGAATACGCATTGGATACCAGAGAGATGCGGCAGATGCTGGGTGAGGTTTCCTTTGCCGAGCCTCAAGTGATGCTCTGGCTGTCGGAGTTTTTGAAGGAAAACGAGGCGGCGTTATATTTAGTGAAATAAGAATCCGAAGGGAGTAAAAAGCTATGAAAACATTAGCAGACTTAGAAGCCATTAGAAAAAAGACCTTAGAGCAGGTTACGCTGCGTAAGGACGAGGGCGGCGTTCGTGTTGTAGTCGGTATGGCTACCTGCGGTATTGCGGCAGGCGCTCGTCCGGTTATGAATGCTTTTATGGAAGAAATCGCAAAGCGGAACCTGGAGAACGTAACCGTGACCCAGACCGGTTGTATCGGCATGTGCCGGTTGGAGCCCATCGTTGAGATTATCGTTCCTGATAAGGAAAAGGTAACTTACGTGAAATTGAATCCGGACAAGGTTGCAAAGATTGTAAATGAACATATCGTAAACGGCAACCCGGTTGCAGAGTACACCATTGGCGCAGCTGAATAGTGCAGACAACCGCTTTAAGCGGCAGATTGATAGAAAGGATGGAAGAACATGGATTTAGCCAGAGGTCATGTCCTGGTTTGCGGCGGTACCGGTTGTACCTCCTCAGGAAGTGAACAAATCATCAAAGAAATGGAAGCCCAACTAAAAGCAAACGGGCTGGAGAAAGAAATTAAAGTAGTAAAAACCGGTTGTTTCGGTCTTTGTGCCCTGGGTCCGATTATGATTGTGTACCCGGAGGGTGCGTTCTATAGCCGTGTAGAGGTTTCCGACGTGAAGGAAATCGTAGAAGAGCATTTGCTCAAGGGTCGTATTGTAAAGCGGCTCCTGTATGATGAAACCATTCAGGAGGGCAGCGACGAAATCAAGGGTATTAACGAGGTTCAGTTCTATGAAAAGCAGATGCGTATTGCACTTAGAAACTGTGGCGTGATTAACCCCGAGAACATCGATGAATATATTGCATTTGACGGTTATAAGGCGCTGGGTAAGGTGCTGACCGAAATGCAGCCTCAGGAAGTTATTGACGTGATTAAGGAATCCGGTCTTCGTGGCCGTGGCGGCGGCGGCTTCCCCACCGGTACCAAGTGGCAGTTTACTGCGGCAGCGCAGGGTGAAGAAAAGTTTGTTGCATGTAACGCCGACGAGGGTGACCCCGGTGCATTCATGGATAGAAGTATCCTAGAGGGTGACCCCCACAGTGTTATCGAGGCAATGGCGATTGCAGCGTATGCCGTAGGTGCAAACCAGGGTTATATCTATATCCGTGCAGAGTACCCCATTGCGGTACAACGTCTGCAGATTGCTATCGACCAGGCAAAGGAATATGGTCTTTTGGGCGAGAATATCTTCGGCACCGACTTCTCCTTCAATCTGGAGCTGCGTCTGGGCGCAGGTGCATTCGTCTGTGGTGAGGAAACCGCACTCTTGACCTCTATCGAGGGCAAGCGTGGTGAGCCCCGTCCCCGTCCGCCGTTCCCGGCAGTTAAGGGTCTGTGGATGCGTCCCACTCTGCTCAATAACGTAGAAACCTACGCAAACATTTGTCAGATTATCTTGAACGGTGCAGACTGGTTTAAGACCATCGGTACCGAAAAGAGTAAGGGTACCAAGGTATTCGCTCTGGGCGGTAAGATTAACAACACCGGTCTTGTGGAAGTTCCCATGGGTACTACCCTGCGGGAAATCGTTGAGGAAATTGGC
>JAGALN010000179.1 GCA_017625185.1 Clostridia bacterium | reverse complement strand
GGATTCCAGTGCCTTTGTCAGCAATGCTTTTATCGAATCATTGCCAATGACAGTTTCCAAGGACATACCCTCACCTCTTTCCAATCAGGACAATACTATCATTTCTTCCGGCATACCTACTCTCGTTAAGTATGCCAGGGTTTCTTCGTCAATATACTGTCCGGGGAGCAACAATGCCGCACCCGGCGGACAAACCGCCAAAGTGTCGCCGGCAATTCTCCCCAGCGCATCCAGGGGTGAAACCTTCTCTTTCCGGGACATCCATGCCTCTCTTGGCGGCATCGCCATCTTCGGCATGGACAGAGCCGGCATCGGTTCTTCCCCTCCACCCGGGGTGGCAAGTTCCAAGAGCGCCTGCCCCAATATCTGCAATTCTTCCACAGTATTGGCAGTGGTTACAATCAGTACCACATGACAGGAATCTGCCATTTCGGGATAGATGCCATAGGCTTCCTTCAAAAGCTCTGCCGCAGCAAATCCGCTGAAACGACTATTGCGAAAATCCACCACAAGCCTCATTCCGTCCTGAGGACAAGGCAAGGTTTCCTCATCCACAAAGTCCAGAATTCCTTGTTCCCGAACAGTTTTTTTCAAATTTCCAATCTCCCGGAGGAGAATAGAAATCAGCGCCTGACCCTCCTGCTCCATCGAGGCAACCGCCTCGTCCATGGCACTCATCAAAAGATAGGAGGGACTGGTGGTCATCAAGAGCCGCAGTGCCGACTCCACCATCTCTTCCGGAATCAAGGAGTCCCGGCGGAGATGGAGCAAGGAGGATTGTCCCAATGCGGGCAAAGTTTTATGGGCACTCTGAATCACTGCATCAGCGCCCTGGGAGAGTGCCGGCTCCGGCAACCCCGGATGAAACGCAAAATGGGCACCGTGGGCCTCATCCACAATTAAGAACCTTCCTTTTTCATGAAGAATCCCTGCAATCTCCCTGATGGGAGAACAGATTCCATAATAGGTAGGACTGGTCAACACCATTCCTTTGATATCCGGTTCCTCCTCCAGGATTTTTTTCACCTTTTCCGGAGTGATTCCGGCATAGACACCCCGCTCCCCATCAAATTCGGGAGAAAGGAACACCGGAACGCTTCCCGAAAGCACCAGAGCCGACGCCACCGCCTTATGGCAAGTGCGATCCGTCAAGAGCTTCTCCCCTGGTTTACAAACAGCTAATATCGCCGCCTGCAGCCCGATACTGGAACCATTGGTCAGAAAGAAACTCCGCTCTGCCCCCAACACCTTGGCGGCACGGGTTTGTGCCCTCTGCAAAATCCCGGTAGGACATTGCAAATCGTCGGTTTCGGGAAACTCGGTCACGTCCAGGGAAAAGGCATCCTGAACCCAAGCAGGGTTCAGCCCGGCTCCTCCTTTGTGTCCGGGGATATGAAAGCCAATCCGGTCCTTTTGCCGGAACTGTTTTAAATCCTCATACAGCGACATAGAATTAGAACTTAACCGCCTCGCGGATATAGTCTACCAGCTTGTCAATGGCAATACGCTCCTGCTCCATGCTGTCACGGTGACGGATGGTAACACTGTTGTCTTCTTCAGAATCGAAATCGTAGGTAATACAGAAGGGGGTACCAATTTCGTCCTGACGGCGATACCGCTTTCCGATGCTTCCTGCATCGTCAAATTCGCAGTTGAACTCTGCCGCAATCTTAGAGAAAACTTCTCTTGCCGGCTCGGACAGCTTCTTGGAAAGGGGCAGGACTGCCGCCTTCACAGGTGCCAGTGCCGGGTGGAAATGGAGAACGGTACGAACATCATTCTTTTCTGCATCAATCACTTCTTCGTCATAGGCTTCTACCAGGAATGCCAGGGTCACACGGTCCGCACCCAGGGAAGGCTCTACACAGTAGGGAATATACTTCTCACCGGTTTCCGGGTCGTTGTACTCCATCTTCTCGCCGCTGTGATTGCCGTGCTGCTTCAAGTCAAAGTCGGTTCTGTCGGCAATACCCCAAAGTTCACCCCAACCAAAGGGAAACATGAACTCGATATCAGTGGTTGCGTTGCTGTAATGGGAAAGCTCTTCCGGCTCATGGTCACGGAGCTTTAAGTTCTCCTCGGCAATACCCAAAGAAAGCAGGAAGTTCTTGCAGTAGTCCTTCCAGTAGCTAAACCATTCTAAATCAGTACCTGGCTTACAGAAGAACTCCAGCTCCATCTGCTCGAATTCGCGGGTACGGAAGGTAAAGTTACCGGGTGTAATCTCGTTCCGGAAGGACTTACCAATCTGGCCAATACCGAAAGGAATCTTCTTTCTGGCAGTTCTCTGGACATTCTTGAAGTTCACAAAGATACCCTGGGCGGTCTCGGGACGGAGGAAAATTTCATTCTTGCTGTCCTCGGTAACACCCTGGAAGGTCTTGAACATCAGGTTAAACTTCCGGATATCGGTGAAGTTATGCTTACCGCAGTTGGGACAGGGCAGCTCCTTTTCCTTGATGAATTCCATCATCTTCTCGTCGGACCAGCCGTCTGCCGAAACCCCTGCCGCATCTTCGATCAACTTATCGGCACGGAACCGGGTCTTACACTCCTTACAATCCATCAAGGGGTCAGAAAATCCGCCCACATGACCGGACGCAACCCAGGTTTCGGGGTTCATCAGGATGGCTGCATCCAGACCTACATTGTAGGGACTCTCCTGAACAAACTTCTTCCACCATGCCTTTTTTACATTGTTCTTGAACTCTACGCCCAAGGGACCGTAATCCCAGGTATTTGCCAAACCTCCATAAATTTCGGAGCCGGCATAAACAAAGCCGCGCCCTTTACAAAGCGCAACAATTTTCTCCATTGTTTTATCGGTGTTTTTCATCTCAATCAACCTTTCTTTCCAATGTTTTCTTTTGCAACTGCACAGAAAAAACCATGATAGTTTATTATACAACATTTCTTTTAGAAATTCAAGTATTATTTCCCTCAAAAAAGGGTTATTTGTCCCAATGTTTGCATAAAAATTAAGGAATGAAACTCTTTGTGGGAGGTGTCCCTCATGCTGAACCTGATTTGGGGTGGTATGATTCTGATATCACTGGCGGTTTCTCTCTTTACCGGGCAAATGGAAGAGACCGCCGCCGCCGCTGTCACTGGTGCCGGCAGTGCTGTAGAAACCTGCTTTTCTCTCCTGGGAATTCTCTGTCTTTGGTCAGGGCTTTCCAGAATTGGGGAGCGGGCAGGACTAATCCGGCTGATGGCACGGCTTCTCCGCCCAATCCTGAAATTTCTGTTTCCGAAACTAGAGGCCAACGCCCCTGCGGGGGGCAGTATTGTCATGAATATGGTAGCAAATCTTTTGGGTATGGGTAATGCAGCAACGCCTCTTGGCATCAAGGCCATGCAGGACCTTTCCCGGCTGAACCGGACCCGCACCACCGCCTCCAACGAAATGTGTATGCTGGTGGTGGTCAACACCGCCTCCATTCAACTTTTGCCTACCACCCTCATTTCCCTCCGACTCTCCTATGGCTCAACCGCCCCCGGGGAAATCATTGTCCCTGTCTGGATTGTCAGCATCTGTGCTCTTTTGGTTGGGGTTACGGTGGCAAAGCTCCTGGAAAGGAGAACCCGGCTATGACAGTAATATCAACTCTTTCCGTACCCCTCCTGATTGCCCTCTTTGTAGGACTGGGACTCTTGCGAAGGGTTGGCGTTTACGATTGCTTTGTAGAGGGTGCCAAGGACGGTCTTCAGAGCATGGTGGGTATCATCGCTCCCTTGATTGGGTTGATGGTGGCAATCAATATGTTCCGTGCCAGCGGTGCTCTGGAGCTTTTGGGGAATCTTCTCACCCCGGTTTTGGACTTTCTCAAGCTCCCTGCCGATGTACTTCCCCTGGCACTTTTACGTCCCGTTTCAGGGAGTGCTTCTACCGCCATTGTCACTGACATCTTCCAAAATCTTGGCCCAGATTCCCCTGCCGGGAAAATCGCCTCGGTAATGATGGGTTCCACCGAAACCACCTTTTATACCGTAGCGGTTTACTTTGGTGCCGTCGGCATCAAAAACAGCCGGCACACCCTCCCTGCCGCTCTGGCGGCAGACGCCACCGGAATTCTGCTCTCGATTTTGGTTGCACATTGGATGCTGTTGTAAATCAAAAAAGAGACGTCATAGGTGAAATAGTCAATAGTTTGTAGACACAAAAAAGAATAATTTAAGCTGCCTGTTCGAGTCTGTATTGAACAGGCGGTTTTCTTTTTAGTTTTCGCATAGGTTTTATGTAATTAAAATAAT
>JAGALN010000178.1 GCA_017625185.1 Clostridia bacterium | reverse complement strand
TAGCTATTCCGTATCCGGTTCGGGAACAGCGGAAATCAATTATAGCAATGGACGGCATCAGCTTAAGCTGACCCACACCAAGGACGGCGTAACCTATCTTACCGATACCGGTGAGGAAACCTACAAGTATGGTACCGGGGACTTCCGGATTCTCACCGATGGGGCGGTGGCAGACGGCTACCATAACGGACAGCTTGTATTCTCCTACTATATGCCTCAAACCAAAGCGGTAGAGAAGAAGATTACCGAAAACGGTATGACTGTCAGTGATTTTGCAGTATCCATTCCCGAGGAACGAGGCAACTTCCTTGTGGCAGAAAATGTAACAGGGAAGAGTGTTTACCGCCTGGGCGATACTTCATCCATCCATGCGGTGGATTTCGTGGCAGATGCCAAGGATGAAGCACACATTGTATTAAATGACAGTTTCTATCGTACGGACCTGACATTGAAAAACGGCAAATTCTACGGCTGGACATCCAAGGAAATCAGCAGTGAACCCTTTGTGGAAGAGCTTGTGGATGCTTATGCGGCAGAGGGCGAGGTTTACTATCGTCTGGAAACCGTAGCCGGTATGTCAAGACTCTTTGCCAATGGCAGATGGATTGCCACCTTCCGGAACATTCAATCCGTAGGCGATCACACTCTGGCGGTGGATGTAACCGAGGGAGACGGTCTTTCCTATCTGGCGGTTAGCGGCTTGCGTGATATTTACTACTATGAGGACGATTATTTCGGCAAGGGTCAGTTTGAAAGCGAGGACTACTGGCGTTCTCACAAGGATATGAGCATTGAACATGATGTTGAACTGGGACGGATGAACTTAACTGCCCGTGGCAAGACGGACGCCATGGCTGAAATCAGTGCGAATTTGGGTAATTTTGACATCAGTGCCGATGTCAGGGTCCGGAAGGATACCAAGGGCTTCTGGATTTACTACAACCGTCCTACCACAAACGATTATTCCAAGGCGGGATATAACTACCAGACCGGACAGTTTGAAATTGTTGACCAGATGGCGGGCTATAAGACCGTTGTTTCGGCACCGGGCGAGCTGCCTTGGGAGGAAAATGTCCATCTCGAACTGAAGGTTCGGGAGGACTTGAACAACAAGTATGTAACCCTTTATGTGAACGGCGAGCCGGTAGTCAGCCAGACTGATTCTCCTTGGATAAGAGGAAGAGTTGGCTTTATGCTGACCGATGGTGCTGCATATGTTCAAAACTTCCACCTCCGGGGTGATTCTAAACCCATGCTGGGTGTAAATCATTCCGTTGCCGCACCTGGTGCTGTTAGCTTCAGTGATATGGCAGTTACTGACGAGGGATATAAGTTCTTTATCGCAAGTACCGGCTATGGATTTACCAATGATTTAGGCTTAACCTGGCAGACTCTGTGGACCAAGGGCGGAGGTGCCGGCATCAGTGACCAGGTTACAAACCTACCCAATGGAGAAATTCTTACCATTAAGAATATGCTGGTTGGAAATAAGGACGGGAAAAACCTCTACAATGCCCAGGTGTCGGTATCGAAAGATGGCGGACATAACTGGGAAACAGTGGGTATGCTGGAAGATGAACCAGTTCCCATGCTAGCAGCCTCCGGCGGACGTCTTAAGGTAGGCAGGTCCGGCAGAGTGTATTACACCCCTGCTCTGGATGCTACCGAGAACCCCTGGAACCATGCAGGACTTTATTACAGTGATGACAACGGCAGAACATGGGAGCAGGGCGGTACCATCCGTGCGGTGGATATTGATGCTACTATTGTAGAGCATTGTGTGGTGGAAGCAGAGGGGGATGAGCTCCACTGCTATACCAGAACCGACCAGGGTACCATCATCAAGATTATTTCCTACGACAGAGGTAAAACCTGGGATACGGACCATGTGTATAAGACTCCTTTCCTGTCTCCTGAGTGTTGTATGAATATCCAGGCAGACCCGGTGAAGGAGGGTGTCTTCTGGATGTCCTGGAGCTATGATAACGATAACGTCCATGGCAAGGGCCAGTACCCCAGAACCAACCAATCTCTTGCTGTAAGTACCGACTACGGAAAAACCTGGAATTTCTATGGCAGACCTTATGAGAATAATTCCACAGGTGTACCCAGTGCTACTACCAACCTGAACCTTGACTTGTCTGATGACTATATTGTCATTAACTCGCCTGCCGAAAACTCGGTTAAAAAAGCAGGCGACAAGCCTCTGATTATCTTTATTCCCAAGGATAAGCAGGTTGTAAGCAAGCGTTGGGAACAGGTTCACCTGGAATATCCCTCTCAGGTGAATGTGACTAAGCCTTTGAGCTATAGCGATACCGACAAGGTTCTGGCAATCCATCCCGAGAGCAACGCAGTTCTTCTCCGTGGCATGCGGATTGTAGACGTGGTTTATGACGGCAAGGTTTCTGCAGAGGTTCTTGCTTCTTACCTAGGCGGAACTGTAGAGGCGGGCGAAAACGGTGCACTTGTATTCAAGTATGCAGGAACTGAGACTGTTGTTTCGGCAGACGCAATTGCTGTTAAAGACGGTAAAAAATACGTAGAGCCCAAGGCATTTGCAGAGGCGGCAGGCTTGTATGTAGAAAACGAAAAGAATACCGTTATCATTAGTTCCTTCAAAACTCTCGGCGTTAGCCAGAAAGAAGCATTGCGCTACGGACTGGATTTCTTTACCGACGAGGTCTAATCCAAAAGACTCCAACCAGATGGTTGGAGTCTTTTGTTCTGTACTTGTCGTAATCGAAATTCGCCATCAACACCGTCTTTCTTATTATTTCGGTCACCTTATCCCCAAAAACCAAATCTTTCTGTCAAAATTTGATAAAAAAGCAAAGTTGTTTCGAAAGGTTAAGCTTTTGGAAAAAATAACAACAAATTTCCTTATAATTTATGAATATGGGACACAAACAATAAAATATGTCTGCTATTCGTATTGCATAATGGATTATTCTTTGTTATAATGTACAAATAGAAGAGGCAGTAAGCAGAGTTTGCTTGTTCAAAAATAATGGATAAAAAATCTTCCGTACATATTGATCTATTGTTTTTGTTGGGAAAGACTGTTTTCTGCGTGGCGTTCCCCAAATACATTATAGTGAAAGCGAGGACATGTTAGTTTATGGAAAGCGTAGCAAGTAACACATTGGTAATGAACAAGAAAAAGTCATTACTCAAGCGCATCCTGGGCTGTTGGGAATTGTATGTATTTTTGCTTCCGGCAATTGTAATTACTTTGGTTTTTCAGTACATTCCCATCTACGGCATTCAGCTTGCGTTTAAGGATATGCTACCCGGGCAGTCGATGTTTGAGGCTCCTTGGGTAGGTTTGCGGCATTTTGAAAGATTTTTTGGCTTGGAGAATTTTGGACAGCTCATTTGGACCACTGCAAAGACAGCAATATTCACGTTAGTTTGTGGTTTCCCCCTGCCGATTATTTTCGCTTTGATGCTGAATCAGGTACGGAATGAGAGAGCAAAAAAGCTGGTGCAGAACATTTCTTATTTGCCCTATCTTTTCTCTGTGGTCGTTGTTATTTCTATTACTAACGTATTCTTGGCACCCAACACCGGTGTTGTTAACATCATTCTTCAGAAGTTGGGTA
>JAGALN010000177.1 GCA_017625185.1 Clostridia bacterium | reverse complement strand
TGTCCCATGAACAAAGAAGAGTATCTGGCGTTTTATCATGCCCTGATCACCGCCGAGGGAGCTGCCCTCCATGAGGGCGTGGAGAATCCTAAGGTCTTTGAGGGATGTATGCCCATTGAGATTATGGCAAAGCGCGGCGAGGACACCATGCGGTTTGGACCTCTAAAGCCGGTGGGACTGACCAATCCCCATGACGGAACCCGTCCCTATGCGGTGGTGCAGCTCCGGCAGGACAATGGGGCGGGGAGTATGTATAACATTGTTGGATTCCAGACCCACCTGAAATTCCCGGAGCAGAAACGGGTATTCTCCATGATTCCGGGGCTTCAAAATGCAGAATTTTTGCGATACGGTGTCATGCACAGGAATACTTACCTGAAATCTCCGGGATTGCTGACGGCGAATTACCAAATGAAGACGATGCCCAAACTCTACTTTGCGGGACAGATTACCGGCGTAGAGGGATATGTGGAGTCGGCGGCATCGGGGTTAATTGCAGGGATGGCGGCAGCAGCCTCTATATTGGGGCAAGAAGAACCAAACTTTTCGGCACGGACTGCCATTGGGGCATTGGGTGCCTATATCAGCCATGAGGGAATTACCAATTTTCAGCCCATGAATGTGAACTTCGGCATCATGGAAGGTCTTTCTGAGCGGATTCGGGATAAGAAAGAAAAAGCTGAGAAAATGGCAGAACGGAGCCTTGCGGAAATCGCCAATTCTTGACAAATTGGGGAAACCGTTCTATAATTTTTCTGTAAGGGAGGGAATTGTATGGCCACAGGTACCACCAAACGCCGGCAGGATATTGTGTTTTTGAATATTTTATTCTGCCTGCTTGTGATTTTCATTCATATCTCATCGGAAGTGATTACCCAAATGGATCGGGGGCAGACCATGTATTGGGTGGTTCTGGTACTGTCCAAATTGTCAGCCTTTGTGGTTCAGGGATTCATTCTGCTCTCCGGCGTGAAACTTTTTTTGAAAGCAGGGAACATCCACTACGGGAAGTTCTATCTCTCCCGGCTGACCTCGGTGATTCTGCCTTACATAGCATGGGTGTTTATTTATTACCTGTATTTTTGCTATAAGGACTATTATATCTTTTCCTGGGCAGAATTGGGAAGCTTTCTTTTGACAGGAAAAATCTCAGCACACTTTTATTTTGTGGTGGTGCTGGTTCAGTTTTATCTTTTGTTCCCTGTCTGGATGCTCTTCTTCAAAAAGGCAAACCCTACCGTGGTGTTGCTTTTGAGTTTGATGATTACCATTATATCCGGAACCTCTCTGGACAGCATCCTGGCAACCCTCTTCCCCGGACGGGAATTTCCTCATCTGGATCTGCTCTTTCCCCGATATCTGGTGTATTGGGTGGCAGGGTGTATGATAGGACTTCACTATCAGGAGTTTAAAAACTATCTGCAAAAGCGTTGGATTTCCATTACCCTGCTGTTTCTGGTCTGCGGCGCAATCAAGGCATGGTTTACGGTATATTTTGCCGGCGGCGGTCCCATCTGGATGGACCAGATTCATATTCTCTATTGCATCAGTGCGCTGTTGTTCTTTTATATGCTGGCACAGATGTTTGCCGAGGGCGGTGCGTTTTTGTTAAAACCCCTGTCCTGGCTAGACAAGTCAACCTATCATATCTATTTGGTCCACTGCTTGATTATCTTCCTTGCCAATGAATGGATGACCCAGAGGGGAATCAGCGATTTGGCGGTGCGATATGGGTGGCGGGCACTGATTGCCTACTTTGGCAGTATTCTTCTCTGTCTGCTCTGGCAGGGTATTAAGGGTGTTTTGATTCATGCCATCCGGAAAACATAAAAGAAAAAGCAAGGTTCCTCTTGAACCTTGCTTTTTTGATGGTCGGAGTGACTGGATTCGAACCAGCGGCC
>JAGALN010000176.1 GCA_017625185.1 Clostridia bacterium | reverse complement strand
CCGGACTCTTTACAAGGTCGTTTAGGATAATCAGGGAGGCACGCTGGATGGACTCGTTCATCTTGGCAGCCGAGCAGGTCAGCTCGATGGTGCTCTCCTTGGGAATGACACTCTGGTAGTTCATGTAGTTGCCCTCAATCAGCCGGGTTACCATCCGGTACCCGTCAAAGATGAAGATGGCATGTCTGCCGGTGGCGTCAATCCGAACAGGGTCCTCTCCGTCGCTTAAAATGCGGGAGAGCTCACCCAAAGACTTGCCGGGAATAATCATCCGCTTTTCCTCAAAGTCGTTCTTTAAGGTAGCACGGCGCAGTGCCATCCGGTAGCCGTCTAAAGCAACCATGGTAAGGCCAGTGTTCTGAATTTCTAAAAGACAGCCGGTCAGAATCGGGTTATTGTCGGTGCTTGCAACAGCAAACATGGTCTTTGCAATCATTTCTTTTAAGAGCCCGCCGGGCAGACTGATGGAGTAGTCGGAATCCACCACGGGAAGGTCGGGGAAGTCCCCGCCGGGAATCCCGGCAATTTCAAATTTGGCAGCACCGCTCTTGATGAGTGCCACATTCTTCTCGTTTACCTCAATGCTGATCTGGTCAGCGGGAAGCGTCCGGATGATGCCGCCAATCATCTTGGCGTTTAAGACCACCTCGCCGGGTACCGCAACGGTAGCGGCAATCTTTGCCTCAATGCCGATTTCCAAATCGTTCCCCATCAGGGTCAGGGTGCCGTTGGCCTCTGCCCGGAAGCAGATACCCTCCAAAACAGGCATGCTGCTATGCCCGGAAACCGCCCGGGAAACCACACTGACCGCCTCGCTCAATCTGTCTCTTTCGCACAGGATTTTCATGGGTGAAATCCTCCTTGTTTCTATATTTCTAAAAGGTGAAAAACCGCTCTGTACAATCCCTTATATTATACCATAACGATAAAAATAGGGCAAGTCTTTTTTTAAAAAAACTTGCCCTGCTTTTTTAAGTTTTTTCTGCACATTCCGGGTGGTCACAAGGGAGTAGGTGCAGGCAATATCCTTCTTACTTTTCGTTTCCGTCTGCCTTGCGGATTTCGGCACGCTTGATTTTACCGCCTAAGGTTTTGGGGAGCTCGTCCACAAACTCAATGATTCGGGGGTATTTATAAGGAGCCGTTGCCTTCTTGACATGGTTTTGGAGCTCTTTTACCAGCTCGTCGGAGGGTTCCCAACCCTTTGCCAGAACGATGGTGGCCTTGACCACCTGTCCCCGAATGGGGTCGGGGGCGCCGGTGATGGCACATTCTACCACGGCAGGATGTTCAATCAAAGCACTTTCTACCTCAAAGGGCCCGATTCGGTACCCCGAACATTTGATGACATCATCATGTCTTCCCACGAAGGTATAGTAGCCGTTACTGTCCATCCAGGCAACATCCTTTAGGTTATACACGCCGCTGCCTAAGGCTTCCCGGGTCTGTTCTTCGTCTTGATAGTAGCCGATGAATAACCCAACCGGCGGGTTTTCCTTCACGCCGAAAATGGCAATCTCGCCTTCCTCGCCGTTTTCGCATTCCTGCCCGTCGCTGCCCAAAAGACGAATATCATAGATGGGGGAGGGTTTTCCCAGACAGCCGGGAATCGGCTCAAACCATTCAAAGTCGGCGAAGAGAACGGTTCCCTCGGTCTGACCGAAGCCGGAATGAATCTTTCCCCCGGTTAATTCGTACCATTTATTGAATACATCCGCATTGAGAGGTTCTCCTGCTGTTGCCCAGTTTTGGATACTGGAAAGGTCGTATTTGGTCACGTCCTCCTGAAGCATAAACCGATACATGGTGGGAGGAGCACAGAAGGTGGTCAGCCGATATTTGGACATCATTTCCAAAAGTTTTGCGGGAACAAACTTGTCCATATCATAGGCGAAAATAGTGGCTCCGCAGCACCACTGTCCGTAAATCTTTCCCCAGCCGAACTTTGCCCAGCCGGAATCAGAAACGCTCATGTGCAGTTTGTTGGGTTGTACCCGTTGCCAGTACTTGGCGGTTACAATCTGACCTAAGGGATGGAGGTAGTTGTGGGTAACCATCTTAGGCATCCCGGTGGTACCCGAGGTGAAATAAATCTGCATAATGTCGGTGCCCTTGGTGGCATCTTCTCCGTCAGGTCTTTCAAAAACATCGGAGTATTGCTCGATTTCTTCGTTAAAGTTAATCCAGCCGTCCCGGCTTTGGTTGCCCACCATGCAGATGTTCTTGACACCCGGCATCTCAGGCAGAGCCTTTTCCAATTGGTCAACCACATAATCGTCATTTAAGCAGACAAACATCTCCACATTTGCCGCATTGGCGCGATAGGCGATGTCTTTTTTGGTAAGCTGCAGAGTTCCGGGGATGAAGACGACGCCCAGCTTGATGAGAGCGGTGGCACAGACCCAGTATTCCCATCTTCTTCGTAAAATCAGCATAGCAACCGAGCCTTTTTTCAGACCCTTCGCCTTAAAAAAGTTTGCCGCTTTGTTGCTGAGCTTGCTCATTTCCTCAAAGGTGAAAACCTTCTCGTTTCCGTGGTCGTCACACCAAACAAGGGCACGGTAGTCCTTTTCAACCGATGCCCAGCCGTCCACAATGTCAAAGCCGAAATTGAAGTATTCCGGCACATTGACCCGGTAATTCTCCTTAAAATCCTCGTAGGATTCAAACTCGGTTCTGGGCAAATAGCGTTCTAATATCATTTGCTTGTACTCCTTTTGTTATTCTGCAATGATGGTCAAAAATTTGGCGGGCGTATCGCTGGCGCAGGACTGACCATGGGGGTAGGTGGGGTTAAAGTAGGCGCAATCTCCGGGGTTTAAGGGATAGATCTTCCCGTTCCAATGTAGATTGACCACGCCCTCCAACACATAGTTGAACTCCTGTCCGCCGTGGGTAACAGGGGTAGGCTCCGGGTCGTCGGGGTAGAGGGTCGCCATCATGGGCTGCATCACCTTGCCGGAATACCGGTATGCCAAATCCTCCAGATGATAGCCAGGGTACCGCTTGACCCCCGCTGCCTCGCCGGCACGAACCACCTGCAAGGTGGTCAGCTTGGCGCTAACACCGGTCATAATCTCAGAAAGATCCACCCCGCAGAGATTTGCAATGTTGCAAATCTGGCTGATGGGGATGGTGCTGGCGTTCTGCTCGTAAGCAAGATATTCCTCAGTAGAAATTCCCAGCCTTTCCGCAAACTCCTCGGGAGTATAACCGCAGGCATCGCGCAGTTCGGCAATCCGGCGGGTAATATCTTTGATTTCTTCTGTTTCGAATCTCTCGTTCATACTTTCAGCTCCTTTTTCGCTATCCTGTTATTATACAGCATTTTATAGCAAATTTCAACCATTTTATAAGAAAATTCTTGTGGATGCTTGAAAAAAATTCATTTACATATTATACTGGATAGGAATATGCAGAAAATTTGTCTTGTAGGGAAGGCATTGATGCCGTTTGCGGCGGTTGTGCCATAAAGGAGCGAAAGACCTATGAAACTATTTCATAATTCCCAGGATATCCAATACAGAACCCCCTTCGGCGCCGTGAAGACCGGAACCGAAATTACCCTCCGCCTCTGTGCAGGGGAGGAAACGCCCGACGCAGTCTGGCTCCGCCTCTTTCGCCAGGGACAGGAGGAGAAAATCCCCATGAAGAATCAGGGAAACGGCTGGTATGCTGTTACTGTATCTGCCGGGGATACGCCTTGCCTTTTGTGGTACGATTTTATGGTAGAAGCCCATGGCAGGTATGTCTATTACAGCAATAGCCAGGATTCTCTGGGCGGTATCGGCACTATGAGCGAGGCTCCGGCGGCAAATAGCTACCAGATTACCGTCTATGACAAGAACTACCAAACCCCGGAATGGTTTCGGGGCAAGGTTATGTATCAGATTTTTCCGGACCGGTTCTGCAAGGCAGAAGCCGGCGCCGACCTCTCTCAAAAACGGGGGAACTTTCAGCTCCATCAGGATTGGTATGCTCCGCCGGCAGATAACCGGCATCCCTTTGAGAACGGACCTGCGTATAACGATTTCTACGGCGGAAACCTAAAAGGTATCATGGAGAAACTTCCGTATTTAAAGGACCTGGGGGTGGGTGTGATTTATTTAAACCCCATTTTCGAAGCCTACTCCAACCACCGGTATGATACCGGAGATTATAAAAAAATTGACCCTATTTTGGGGGATGAGGAAAGCTTTCGGGAACTTTGCAGGAAGGCAGAAGAGCTGGGCATTCGCATCATTCTGGGTGGGGTATTCAGCCATACGGGAGCGGATAGTATCTACTTTAATAAATACGGAACCTACGGCGAGGGACAGGGCGCCTATCAAAGCTGGGATTCTCCTTACGGTCGCTGGTACCAGTTTGCCGACTATCCCAACTACCAAAGCTGGTGGGGTTGCAGCAATCTGCCTAACGTGAACGAAATGGAGAACTCCTACCTTAATTATATATTAAGGGATGAGGATGCCGTCATTAAGAAGTGGATTCGGCTGGGTGCCTCTGGGTGGCGTCTGGATGTGGCAGACGAATTGCCGGACGAATTCATCAGGATTCTCCGGACAGAACTGAAGCGGGTAAACCCTGACGGGGTGATTATCGGCGAGGTCTGGGAGGATGCTTCTAATAAGACGGCGTATAGCCAACAGCGGGAGTATCTTTTGGGACATGAGCTGGATAGTGTTATGAACTATCCTTTCCGGGACGGCGTTCTTGCCTTTTTAACAGGACAGAGCGGGGCAGAAGACCTGAACCGGAAGATGCTCTCCCAGATGGAGAATTACCCCAAGGAAACCTTGCATAGCCTGATGAATATGCTGGGAACCCATGATACCATGCGGGTCAAGTCCATGTTAGGCGGCATGGAGGAACATTGCGGCGGAGCACGTCTCACTTCCCAAGGGGAGGAGCTTGCCACAAGGCGGCTGATGCTGGGCGCCTTTTTGCAGATGACCTTTTATGGCGTT
>JAGALN010000175.1 GCA_017625185.1 Clostridia bacterium | reverse complement strand
CCGGGAAAATGCTGTTTACTGTAGCAGCTGCAAGGATGCTTCTGGCCAGTTGATTGCCCCGGGAAGTGCAGTATTAGGCGCCATTTCCTACATAGCCTCAGCGGATGCCTAAAAGGTATTCTCCTTCCATCTGCCGGAGAAGTCCCTTTCCTATTTGAGCCAGCTTGGGGAATATTGTCTTGAACTTCAACTGGAAAAGCATTTGAAAACGTTAGATTACTTAAAGAGCGTTTGTGCACTGGAGGAATGAGCATGGAACTGCAAGATAAAATCAGAGATTTTTTGCTGGGGCACGGTGCCGGACAGGTGGGGTTCTGTCACCTTGAGGAGGACAACCCCTTCTCCCTCCCTTATGCCATCTCCTACACCATTCCTCTTTCCGACGCTATTGTTGACCAGATTGATACCGCTCCCACTCATACATACTTTCATCATTACCGCAGCATCAACGCTCTCATTGATCAGCTATCCCTTCGGGTAGGCAGAATGTTGGCAGATGCCGGATATCGGTATGTTCCCGTTCCCGCTTCCCAATCGGTCAACGGCTTGCAGGGGATCTTTTCTCACAAATATGCGGCATCCCTTTCAGGATTGGGTGCAGTGGGGAAAAGCGGGCTTTTCCTCTCCACCAATCATGGTCCACGGGTTCGCTTGGGTACCATCCTGACCGACTTTCCCTTTCCTGACAAGCCGGAGGTTTTGGACTCCCCTTGTGGCGATTGTAACCTCTGTGCACGGAGCTGTCCTGCCATGGCAATCAGCGGAAAGGCTTGGGAGGCGGGCGCAGAGCGAGATATGATTCTGGATGCCCGTGCCTGCAGCGATTACATGAAATCTGCCTTTCAGCATATCGGACGAGGCGTGGTTTGCGGAATTTGTATGAAGGTGTGCCCCAAAGGAGGAACTCTTCATGCAAAGGACAAGCAAGACCCCAAGTGATTCCTATACCGAACAGATTCAGATTTTAAACCAGTCCAGCATCAACGGTTTTAACCGTCTCTTTGGCGGGCGGCTTCTTTCCTGGATTGATGTGGTTGCCGCCACAGCGGCACGGCGGCATTCGGGGAAGAATGTCACCACTGCCACCATTGACAATCTGCAGTTTCTTGCCCCAGCTTATCCCAACGACACTCTGGTTCTGACCGGAAAACTGACCCATGTGGGCAGAACCTCCATGGAGGTTTGTGTCAAGACTTATGTGGAACAGCTTTCGGGGAAACGGCGGCTGATTAACACCGCCTATCTGGTGCTGGTGGCACTGGACGAAAAGGATATGCCAACCCCGGTTCCCGGTTTATCTCCCATTACTCACGAAGAGCGAATCGAATGGGAAGCCGG
Source organism: Clostridia bacterium (assembly GCA_017625185.1). GTDB lineage: Bacteria > Bacillota > Clostridia > Monoglobales > Monoglobaceae > Ructibacterium. The sequence goes on along the minus strand of JAGALN010000175.1, from coordinate 4,121 downwards.
CGAAAGACGCCGTTCTTTACGAAAACAACGGCGAAAAGAAGAATTTTAAGAATAAAAGCAGGTGCGATATTGCTATCGCACCTGCTTTTCTATTCCTCTTCCAGCCATTCGCTGACCAATTCCATGAACATCCTACCATCTAAATGGTCCAACTCATGACAGAAGGCTCTCGCCAAAAGTCCCTCGCCGCTGACCTCAAAGGTTTCCCCATCACGGTTCAGGGCACGGACGGTCACCTTATTGGGGCGGGTAACCATTCCGTACTTACCCGGATAACTCAGGCATCCTTCACCGTCGGTCTGGGTGCCGGAGGATTTGACAATCTCCGGGTTAATCAGCTCGAGTAAGCCTTCCCCCACATCAATAACCACCACCCGACGAAGCACTCCCACCTGAGGTGCCGCAAGTCCTACACCGCCGGAATCATAGAGGGTTTCTGTCATATCATCAAGGAGCATCAAAATCCTGTCATCAATCTTCTCCACCGTCCGGCATTTCTTATGCAGAACTGAATCCTCCGAGGTTAAAATCTTTCTGATTGCCATAACTTCCACTTCCTTTTTATCTATATAGCGGGACAACATCCAACCGTTGGTTTCTGTTTTTATCATAACACAAATTTTTCATTTCGGCAAGTTTTTATGAAAAAAAATCCCGGAGTTTCTCTCCGGGATTTTAATTTCAATATGCTATTTCTTGGAGTTTTTCACAACCAGCTTATAAAGTGCAATCAACGCAATAACGTTGGGAATAACCATCAGGTAATTGAAGAAGTCCGTCAGTTCCCAAACAAGATCGTTGGATGCAATGGTGCCCAAGAAGATGAATACAATTGCAATTACAGAGTAAATAATGGTCGCAACCTTGCTATTCTTGGTGAGATACTGTGCGTTAATCTTACCGAAGAAGTTCCAACCGATGATGGTCGTGAAAGCAAAGAACAGAAGGCAGATTGCCACAAAACCGTTACCAATGCCGCTCATAAATGCGGGGAGACCATTGGTCATTGCCGTCTGCATTGCATTGGTCTTGGAAAGTGCAATACCCTGGAACAGTTCCTTACCGCTGGTAACCGCACTATAGACTTCAGGGGACATATTTCCAAGTCCGCCTTTGCCGGTGTAGAGGGTGGTAATTACAACAAGGGCAGTCATGGTAAGAACCACGAAGGTGTCGATAAATACGCCCATCATAGCAGCAACACCCTGGTCATGGGGCTTTTCAACATTTGCCATTGCGTGAGCATGGGGAGTAGAACCCATACCAGCTTCGTTGGAGAAAAGACCTCTCTTAACACCCTGGCTGATGGCTGTTTTCAGCGCATAACCGATACCACCGCCGATCAAAGCAGCAGGAGTAAATGCAAACTTGAAGATCATGCCAATGGCTTCCACAAGACCAGAGAGGTTTGTGATAAGAACAACAAATCCGCCAATCAGGAAGAGGATCGCCATGAAAGGAACGATCTTTTCCGCAACAGATGCAATTCTCTGGATTCCGCCAAGGAAGATGATGGCACAGATGATTGCTAAAACAATACCAACAACGTAGGTAGGAATGCCAAATGCTGTGTTGGTTGATTCAGCGATGGAATTGGACTGTACCATGGAACCCATGAAACCAAGGGCAAGTACTGCAGCGATTGCAAAGAACACTGCAAGGAAGGTGCCAAATCCATTGGGGAATGCCTTCTTGATGTAGTATACCGGACCGCCGTGAACCTCACCGTCTGCATCAACCACTCTGGTTTCCTGTGCCAGGGTTGCTTCCGCATAGATGGTCGCCATACCCAGAAATGCAATAATCCACATCCAGAAGATAGCACCGGGACCGCCGATTAAGATAGCACCGGAGGCACCGACAATGTTACCGGTACCGACCTGGGCTGCAATGGCAGTTGCTAAAGCCTGGAAAGAGGAAAGACCGCCTGCCTGCTTACCGCCACGGAGCTTCACGTTCCCCAAAACCTTCTTCATACCCTCGCCAAAACAACGAACCTGAACGAATCTTGTTTTAAACGAGAAGAACAAACCAGTTCCGACCAGAAGAATGATAAGAATGTAGTCGGAAAGGTACTTGTTGGCATTTGCCACAAGATTTAACAATACTTCCTGCATTTTTTCTACCTCCTAAAATTGAATATATGAAAACAGCCACCTTAAAGAAGGCGGCTCCGGATTCATGCAGACACAATGATAGATCTATTATCTGCTCCGTCCTTTTGCCTGAGAGATTAACCCGAGACCGGGTTTTACACCTTCGGCATCCTTTGGCCCATGTGAGCCGGACTTCTCCGGAGTGCTATCCGTTTGCAGTCATCACCTTACGGCACCTGAGAGCGTTACTCCTTCGGCAAGGCAAATGCCTTTCTCCTGCATCCTTCACTTAGCGTAACTGTTCAATCTTTACTAGTATAATACCATTTTGTCGTTTTGTCAATAGTTTTGTCAGGATTTTTCCTATTTCCCTATTTTTTAATACAATAGAAATAAAAATCAAAATCTTAATAAAAATGGCCTGCCTTAATTTAGCAAGCCATTTTTGATTATTTATGATTTATTTGTTCCATTCCCAGGGTTTGATGACCACCGGTTCAATTTCTTCAGAGATTGCAAGGATTTCCTCCCGCACTGCTGCCGACATGGGCGGGGTGTCAAACTTGGATACGCTGTCCAAAAGCTGTTCCGGGGTTTCGCAACCCAAAACCAAAGAGGTAATCCCATCGGCATTCTTTAAGAAGGACAGGGCAAGCTGTGCCATGGACATATTTTCTCGTTCCGCAATGGCGTTGAGTTTGTCAATGGGCGCCTTGGCACTCATGAGCTTATCCGGCAGGGTGTTGGTATCCCGGAAAAACAAGCCTTGCAGGTAGACGCTCCGGATAAAGACGGAAATCCCCATATCACCAATCTTCTTAAGGAGTCCCGACTTGAGTTCGGGGCAGTCAAACATATTCTGGGGAATCTGGATATGATCGAAAACGCCGCAGGAGAGAACCTCTTCCATCTTACTCCTGTCCGAGAAAGAGATGCCGATATTATCAGCCAAGCCCTCCCTCTTCAGCTCTGCCAGAGCATCCGTCAGGGTTTTCCCATAAGTATAGACATAGTTTTCGTTATGAAGCATCACAAAGGGCAATTTGGCAAGCCCCATCTTCTCGCAGGAATCCTTTGCCTGGTCAAAGAGGCTCTTGACCACCTCATCCTTAGTTTCTTTATCAAACTTTACCTTGGTAATCAGGGTCTTTTCCGCCGGGCTTTCCTTGAAAAACCGACCTAATACCGCCTCGCTCTCACCGTATGCCTTGGCGGTATCAAAAGAGGTAATTCCCGCATCCAGGGCTGTCTGCAAAATGGTAGAAGACTCTTCAAAGCTGGGCATACCGCTGGCGTTGTTAATACCGTAGGGGATTCCCAACTGAACGGTACCCAGGGTAAATTCCGAAATTTTATAGCCGTTTTTTTCGATAATATTCATATCCATCCTCCTAAAAAACAATGCTTTTGTCATTCGACAAACGCATTATAACACAGAACCTTTTATTTTGCAACTGCAAATTCCATTTTTTAACGATAAAACAACCTCATTGCATTGTTGAAGAAATAATCCTCGATATCACCTTCTGTCAGGTCGGCGAGTATACTTAGTTGCCGCGCTGCAGCCAGACCCTCAATGCCAATCAACCAGTTCCGCACCGGGGTTTTGGAGGAAAAGTTGTTGATATCATTCTCGTAAATCCAGTAGAAGGAATCTGCAATAGAAATGGCTTTTCCTCTGCCACGGCAGACGGGGTAGTCGCTCCCCCACATACACCGCTTGATCCCTGCTTTCTTCACAATCTGGAACATAGCGGGGGTTTCGCAGATGGCAGAAAAGTCAAAACAAACATTCTCGATATGGGCAAGCTTTTCCACATTCTCAATCCCCGTCCATGCTGCAAAGGACCGTGCCGCATGAGCAAGAATCAACACCGCATCCGGATACTTCTTTGCCATAGAGCAGATATAATTCATGTTATCCTCGTTGGCGAGGGCCTCCTCCTTTACCATATGGAGAGTAATCACCATCTTTCTCTTATTGGCGACCTCCCAGGCACTCTCAGGTAAATATTCACCGATATT
>JAGALN010000174.1 GCA_017625185.1 Clostridia bacterium | reverse complement strand
CGGGCGGCTGGCGGGAAAGAGCGTGGAGCGGAACACCGCTTTTTTATCCGTCACCAGTTCCTTTTTATAGCGTTTGGTATCGGGGATAAAGGTTTTCATCAGCGGCAGTTCCAGTTCCTTAATCGTCTTGTCGTAGGCGGTGTAAAGGTCTGTTTTCTCCCGCCCGTCCACCATGTTCCAAAAGAGGTACAGCCCGGCAAGTCGGCAGGTTTCATTTTTTACCAGCAACTTGTGGATAGCCACTGCAAACGATAGGCTGCTTTCCAGCACCACCTTGTCGGCTGAAATGGGGGTGAAGATATAATCCATGCCTGCAAGGGAGTTTATCACGCCCTCGCTGTTTACCGTGCCGGGTAGGTCGAAAAACACTATATCCGGCACGTGTCCGGCAGCTATATATTCGTCAGCCGTTGCAATCGCCTTTTCAGGTGAACTGCACAATACCGGGTAGGCTTTCTTCCCCAGCCGGGTAAACTGTTCATACGCCATGCGCTTGTAATCGTCATCCGCCCCGACCTGCTCGGCATCCCGCTTGCGCATCCCGGCAATGGAGTGTTGCGGGTAGTCGCAATCGACCACCGCCACCTCGTAACCTTTGAGGTAATAGAGGTAACTCGCCGCCAGCACGGTAAAGGTGGTTTTGCCGACCCCGCCCTTTTGGGTGGAAAAGGCGACATACAGGGGTGTTTTCTCGTTTTCCATATTGCTTTCGTTCATTATTGGTTGATAGATTTATTTATTGCTTTCAATCAATCCAGCCATATAGCTTTCTTTGTTTCCATATTGCAATCTTGAAAGATTGTTTTATTTCAATCTTGTTTTCCTGCTTTCATTCTTTCTTGGAATATTGAAATAATGCAATCATGCTTTCTTGAAATCATGCTTTCAATCATTCTTTCCTGATTGGAATATTTCTTTCAATCTTGCTTTCAATCTTGAAATCCGATGCAAAAAAAGGGAGAAAAACCGTCCCCAGAAAACCTTGTCCCGATTTGTCCTGCGCTGTCCCGATTTGTCCACCAACCACCTATTTTACAGCATTATAAATCACTGTTACTTTGCAGCGGAGTAACAAACCGCAAGGGGCAGAGGTGTAAAACCGGGCTGGTGAACGGCAGGGCTTACCGCTTCACGCTAACCCCAATCCGTCCGTGACGGATTTCGATTTTCGTCAGAAAATAGCAAGGTGTGTTTTGTAGCATACAAAACCGTTTTCCGTGCCTGAAAACGCCTTGCCCCTTGCGGGGGTAAAAATCACTCCGAAGTCGTAATTTTTTAAATCCAAAGAAGCATGGAAACAAGAAGAACCAACAAGGGCGGTCGCCCCGCCCTCGCAGACCCGGCGAAGCATCGCCATGTCCTTTACCTGAACGACCGGGAGAATGCCCGCTTCCTCTCGCTATGGGAGCAGTCGGGCGTTACGAGCAAGTCCCGTTTTATCGCCGCCCGGCTGTTCGGCGAGCCGTTCCGGGTGGTGAAAGTGGACAAATCGGCAGTAGAATATTGCGTCCGGCTGACCGAATTTTATGCACAATTCAGAGCAGTGGCG
>JAGALN010000173.1 GCA_017625185.1 Clostridia bacterium | reverse complement strand
GAAGAACCATGTTTTAGCGAAAGTTGCCGAGGAAGCCTATCGGAATACCATTATGGTGGGACGATTCCCGTTTTTTGTTCTTTCCGTTACCCTGCCTCCGGAGCAGGTAGATGTAAATGTCCACCCGGCAAAAACCGAAATCAAATTTGCCAACGAAAAGCAGATTTACGAGGTGGCTTATCATGCCCTCCATAGTGCGGTGGTGGGAAGTCAAACGCCGAAAAAAGAGGAACCACAGTCTATCCCGCTGGAGCGAAAGACGGAACATGCCTCCCCAAAGCCGGCACCAACCAGATTTTTTGGCGGCGGACAGAACCCCAAGCGGGAACCAGCGGTAACCCCCGGTCTGGTACGGCAGTATTTGGAATACACCATTCCCAAGCGGGAAACGGAAGAAAAAGCCCCCACTGTTTTGCGGGAGGCGGAGCCGGAAGAAGTTTTGGAACAAATGATTGAAGAAATCCCCAAGGCTCCGGTCCAGGAAGTGATGCCAGAGGTCATCTTGGAGCCAGAAAAGGATGCCGAACCCACCCGAATTGCCGGACAGGTCTTTGATACTTATATTGTCTGCCAAAAAGGGGAAACCATGTTTTTGGTTGATCAGCACGCCGCCCATGAACGACTCCGGTTTGAAGACTTACGGGAATCCTATCTCAAAAAGGAAAAGCTCTCCCAAATGTTGCTGACCCCCATGGTTATCAGCCTGGATTTTAAGGAAAAGCAGACGGTGCTGGACTGCAAAGCCAGTTTTTGTGATTTTGGCTTTGAACTGGAGGATTTCGGCGGAAATTCCATCATTGTCCACGGTACCCCCATTGTAGCTGACGAACAGGGAATTCGGGACTTGATCCTAGAGTTTGCCGAAAGTCTTCAGGAACAACGCCGGCACCCGGTAGCAGACTTTGAGGAGCGGGCGCTGGATATGATTTCCTGTAAGTATGCAATCAAGGCAAACCACAAGCTGACCCTCCCCGAAATGGAAGATTTGGTCAAGCGGATGGAGGAACTGGAAGAAAGAGGTATCGGCACCTGTCCCCACGGAAGACCCATCAAGATTGCCTTTACCAAAACGGAAATTGAGAAATTATTTAAAAGAAGAGTATAGAGAAAGCCGACCATTGGTCGGCTTTTTCTATACGACAGCCGTGCTTAAAAATTGGCGACCTTTGTTCGTAGCATCGGCTTGCCAAGACAGTCATGTACATAAAGTACACTCCTGCCTTCACAACCCTCGCTCCAAACAAATCTCATCCAATTTTCTGCGCACTTCATTTGGTGGAAAAGGCGAAAAAATCTTGTCAAATTTTCTTTGCACGCCATCCCTTGATAAAAATTATTGTAGGGACCGGCGTCCTCGACGGTCCCAAACACGAATGATGTCAAAAATATGAAAAACCTCTTGACAAATATATTCTACGATGGTAGAATAATAAAAACTACACATGTAGAACATAAGCAATAGGAGGGAATCTCGATGAAAAATATATCCATTGGGGATGCAGAATTGGAGATTATGAAGGTGGTTTGGCAGGCAAAAGAACCGATTACGTCATTAGAAATTGGCAAGGCGGTGGAAGAAAAGGGGTGGAAGAAGACCACCATTGCCACCTTTTTGACAAGATTGACTGAAAAGGGAGCCTTGCAAGCAGAGAAGAGAGGAAAGCTCTACTATTACACACCGGGCATTACCGAAAAAGAATATCGGAAATCTCAGACCAGAAATTTGATTAAAAGCCTATACCATGGCTCGGTTAGAGAGTTTGCGGTTGCTTTGTTTGAAGAGGAAAAGCTGTCCCGGGAGGAGATTTTAGAACTTCGAGCCATTTTTGAAGAAAAGGGGGAATAGACCATGGCAGAGATACTTAAAACCTTGCTTCTTACCTCTTGTATGGGAACGATTCTTGCCTTGTTCCTGGCAATTTGCAGACCCTTTACCAAAAAGGTCTTTTCTTCCGGGTGGCATTACTATATGTGGCTTGCAGTTCTTTTGATTATGGTGCTTCCTATTCGGATTACCATGCCGGAACCGATTTTCCCGGAAACCGTATCGGAAAAAGCATTGATTTTGCCTCAAGCGGAGCATGAAGTGGGGGAAATTGTCATTTTAGATGGCAACGAGACGCCCATAGTACAGAATTTGGTGGATGTTGCGGAGCGGGAGCAGACCAGGATTGGAGAAATGATGGTTCCGGTTCTCTTCGGTATCTGGATTGGTGTAGCGGTGCTTCTGTTTTTGTTCCGTGTGATTGGTTATGGCGTGTTCTTGCGAAAGGTTCGCAAAAATTCCATCACAGTCGATTATCCGGAACTGAAAGAATATACCAAAAGGGATGTTCAGGTGCGGGTTTCCAATTCCATCTACTCGAAATATTTTTTATTATTTTTCTTTTTTAT
>JAGALN010000172.1 GCA_017625185.1 Clostridia bacterium | reverse complement strand
TCGTGTTGAAAAGGCATCGCACTCCTTCCTTTCTGTCAAATTTGCTATGTTTTCTTTAAAAGCCATAGCCATTAACATAATATGTCCTTTTTAAAATTATGTGCCAGCATACAGGCATCAAAAAAGGACTTGCTCCAGCAAGTCCTTTTTTGAAACACTCAAAGCTCATAATCAACAGCAACCCGAGAAAGCCGGACCTTTGAAATAAACTCCCGAACCTTCTGGTGTTCCGGATGCGAATCATAGGTTTTCAGGTCATCCATGCTCCGAAAGGTACAAGTCAAGGATGCGTCATATTCTTCGCCGTTCAAATTTTTCCCAACCTCAATCGCTATTAATTCAGGAATCAAATCCACCAACCGCTCCAATTTTTCTTTCATGATAGCAAAATTTTCAGCCTTGCTACGTCCATCAGCTTCCCCTGCCAGTTTCCAAAACACAATATGTCGAATCATTTTGTTTCCTCCCTTAAAATATATGCAAGCAATTCATCTGCAGTATCAGCCACATAACATGCCCCTGCATTTTCCAATTCAGCTCTTCCACGAAATCCCCATGCAACACCAATTCCCGACACCCCTGTATTGCACGCAAGATTCATATCAACATCCGAATCTCCTATGTAGAAAACATCCTCAGCCTCAAACCCAAGAGTATCCATGATATCGATCAACGCAGACGGATCCGGTTTTCTTGGATACCGCGGTCCTGCTCCAATAACTTCTTCAAAGATTTCGTTTGAAAACAATGTGTCCAAAATAACCTCTGTTTGCTCCTGGGGCTTATTGGAAAGAATGGCGAGTTTGATTCCTCGCTCCTGCAAAACACGCAACAGCGCTTTCATGCCCGGGTATACCATTGTTTTCACACAACAGTTCCTCAAATAATCTTCCTTATAAAGTTGTATCAATTCAAGGACTTCCTCTTCGGTGCCGTCAGGCAGAGCACGTCGACAAAGCATCTCCATTCCATTCCCTACCATCTTATAATAAGCGTCAACCGGATGTTCCTGCTTCCCAAGTTTCCGCAGGGAACGATTGATTGCATCGGCAATATCCGTTACTGAATCCACCAAGGTACCATCCAAATCGAAAACACATAGACGATTCATTTTCTCCCTCTCTTTCGAACAAAACAATTATTGGCGAGAACCAAAGATATTTTCCTCTGTTTTTTGTGCCATATCATGCCGGAAAATTGCCTCTGCATCATCTTGCTCGTCCTGATATACAGCACGGGTTACCCAGTACACCTGTTCCCCTTCCGGCAACTTTAAAATTTCTTGTACCTCCGGAATCGCGGTTAACTCCTGAGGGGTTTCAATTGCTTGCACATAAGCATCCTGGATGATAATTTCATAAAAGGCAGAATCAACAAGAATAACCGAATCTGAACCTGCAGCCATATTGGTAGAAAACTTCGTGTTGATTGCCATAGCACCTTCTATTTCATTATCCATCATGGCAACACTTGCAGAAAACAACTTGATGTTTGTTTCGCCATCTCCGTTCCGGTCTTCCACAAATTGAGAAAGATATTTTTCCAACCCTGCGATTTGTTCCTCGCTAATAAAAACCTCAGAAAAAAAGGTTGCCTCTATATCGTAATCGAGCCTTGATTTGATTTCATAAACTGTATATCCAATTGCAAGAAGAAAAATGAGCGGAGCAATGATCCAGCCCTTGTAGTACATCCAGATATGGGATATTTTTTTACCAAAGGGCAATTTTTTTGCACTTTCTCTGGCTTCTGCTGTTTGTCTATCCATATCCTTTCCTCCTTGTAGTTCAATCCTAATCCAAAATCAGGTACTTTTCTGCGTACATAGCATACTTTTCATCAAAGAACGCATTTCCTTGTTTCATACTCTTCAAGGATTCATGAACATTCATATTGTTCGCATTTGCATCAATCAGGCATACTGCAACATTAGAACAATGGTCCGCAGTTCTCTCAAGGTTGGTAAGCAAATCAGCCCAAACGAAACCAACCTCAATGGAGCATTCACCATTCTTCAGGCGGGCAATATGTCCATCTCTTAATTTCTTCTTTAATTGATCAATTACCTGTTCCAGAGGCTCTACCTCACGGGCAAGTTTGCAGTCGTCATTGATAAATGCAGTAGAGGACATTGTTAAAATCTCCAAGACTGCTTCAGACAATATCTCTAACTCTTTCTTTGCGCCAGCAGTAAACTGAATTTCCTTGCTTTGTAATTCTTCTGCCGACTCTAAAATATTGATACTGTGGTCAGAAATTCTTTCAAAGTCACCAATTGCCTTTAATAACTTAGAAACCTCACTGCTGTCACTGTCACTCATCTGATATCCGCTAAGCTTAACCAGATAAGTACCCAAAATATCTTCATAATGGTCTGCCTTTTCCTCTGCATGTCGGATTTCCTCCGCCATAGCAGAATCATATTTCTTGAGCATACCAATGCTATTTATCAG
>JAGALN010000171.1 GCA_017625185.1 Clostridia bacterium | reverse complement strand
GGTGAGAAAATACAAATTATTTTTCGTGCTTCTCCCGTAGGGGTGCTACCGGGCAATCAAACCGACGATGGATATACGGCTGCGATTTTAGGAGATGCCCGAGGAAACCATCTGGCAAATTCTATTCTTTACACAAAAGACATCCCTGTTGGGATTCTCCGGACAAAGGAAGAAACCGATTGGTATATTGAGCTTTTTGAGGAGTATAACGAAAAAAGAATCGATATATTAACAATTAAAAACGAGCAGATTTGTAAAGGTGAAAAACTTTACGGATGTGATATTAGTTCTTCTTTATCGCTATTTTTCGCAAATCTTATTACTAAAGAATTGCAGAATAGTGACAAGTGTATTGACTTTACGGTATGGAATTCGAGTTCAAGCGGGGAAAATGGGATTGTTTCCGCTTTGCAGTATGCAAACGCCGATAAAATTATCTATCTATCATTGAAAAATGTCGAAAATGGTGTTTCTGCCAAGCAAGGTCCGGCTCTTGTCTTAAAGGATGGAAACTATGTTCTGGATTTGGATGCTAAAAAGCGTTTTTTTGGTTTTGTATCCAGCCAAGAAATCGAATTACAATCTTTTGTTGGCAAAACAGATCGTATTTTGGAAATACTCGATGTTCATGCTATGGGACATTCAGTTCTGGGGATTTATCTACCCGTTGAATATGAAAAAACAAAAATGAAAGAAGTATTGTTCTCTAATGTTGAAAAAACTCGAAATCTCCTATTGAAATACATTCAGTCTTTGTGATATAATGGGACAGAAATAGCATTTAATGAATGAGGTGGAAGAAGTGGAGAAGAAACTATTACTTGGCAATGCGGCAGTTGCAAGAGGGCTTTTTGAAAGCGGCGTTACTGTTGCATCGGCCTATCCCGGAACGCCAAGTACTGAAATTTTGGAGTTTACTGCAAAATACGATGAAGTCTATGCAGAATGGGCACCAAACGAAAAGGTTGCAGCCGAGGTTGCTATCGGGGCGTCCATTGCGGGAGCACGTTCTTTCTGCGCCATGAAGCATGTTGGTTTGAATGTGGCTGCTAATCCGTTGTTTACGGTTGGATATACCGGTGTAAACGGTGGCTTGGTGATTGCGGTTGCTGACGATCCCAGTATGCACAGTTCCCAGAACGAACAGGATAGTCGACACTATGCCAAGGCGTCTAAAATCCCCATGGTTGAGCCATCGGACAGCCAGGAGTGCAAGGATTTTGTCCGGTATGCGTACGAGCTTAGTGAGAAGTTTGATACCCCGATGCTTTACCGGCTCTGCACCCGTGTTGCACATTCCCAGAGCATTGTGGAACAGGGCGAACGAGATGAGGTTCCGCTGAAAGAGTACGAAAAAAATATCGGGAAGTATGTTATGATGCCCGGCAATGCAAAAAAACGGCATCCCGAAGTTGAAAAACGTCTGGAACTGATGACTGAATACGCCGAAACCAGTCCGCTGAATCGTGTTGAATACGGCGACAAAAAGATTGGTATTATCACAAGCGGCATGTGCTATCATTATGTAAAAGAGGCGTTTGGTGACAAGGTTTCTGTTCTTAAGCTCGGCTTGGTTTATCCGCTTCCCGTTAAGTTGATTCAGGAGTTTGCCAAGGAAGTGGAGACCCTTTATGTAGTGGAAGAACTAGACCCATTTATCGAAGAACACTGTGCAAGCATTGGGGTTCCGGTAATTGGGAAAAAACTATTTCCGATTTGCTATGAATTTAGCACCAAAATGATTCAGGAACTGATTTCCGGAACAACAGAGGATGCTTTTGCAATCGTAGATGAAGAGGTTCCGGTACGGCCTCCGGTGCTTTGTCCCGGTTGCCCTCACCGCGGAACTTTCTATGTGCTCAAAAAGATGGGTGTCCACGTTTGCGGGGATATCGGTTGCTATACATTGGGCGCTGTTGCACCTCTAGGTGCCATGGATGCTGTAGTTTGTATGGGTGCTAGCATTGGCATGTCCTTTGGAATGACATTGGCTCGAGGAAAAGACTTTGCTAAGAATACAGTTGCTGTCATTGGTGATTCTACATTTATTCATTCTGGTATTACCGGACTGATTGAAGTTACATACAACAAGGGAATCAACACCGTTCTGATACTCGATAACTCTATCACCGGTATGACCGGACACCAGGATAATCCTACAACCGGCAAGACTCTCAAAGGAGAAGCAACCGTTTCTGTTGATTTAGAAGCGTTGGGACATGCGGTAGGTATTCGAAGAATTTCTGTTGTTGACCCCTTTGAACTGGAAAAATTAGAGAAAACTTTAAAAGAAGAACTGGCAACGGAGGAGCCGTCCTTGATTATTGTTCAAAGGCCTTGTGCTCTCTTAAAAGAGGTAAAGTTCCCCGGTCCGGTGAAGATTAACCTAGAGCGTTGTAAAAAGTGTAAGGCGTGTATGAAGCTAGGATGCAGCGCCATCTCTATTCAGGGAGATCATCTGGAAATTGATCAAACTCTCTGTAACGGTTGTGGACTTTGTCAGCGGGTTTGTAAGTTCGACGCAATTTCGTAGCAGAGGAGGAAAAACAATGGAAGTTTCAATTATGATAGTAGGTGTCAGTGGTCAGGGAACGTTGCTTGCAAGCAGAATTCTCGGTAATCTGGCACTGGAACAGGGATATGATGTTAAGGTTTCTGAGGTACATGGTATGTCCCAGCGGGGCGGTTCTGTTGTGACCTATGTGAAATACGGTGATAAGGTGAATTCCCCGATTATTGACGAGGGTTGCGCTGATTTGATTCTTGCATTCGAAGAACTGGAGGCATACCGTTATCTCCCCTTTCTCAAAAAGGGTGGCAGAATGATTTGTAATGCACAAAATATTGACCCTATGC
>JAGALN010000170.1 GCA_017625185.1 Clostridia bacterium | reverse complement strand
ATAGAATATTTTTTTGCATAATTATTTGTAGCCCTAAATTTTACCCTGGCTTTTGTGGAATTTTATTTTTTTGTTAATTTCTATTGCTATTCTATCCCTTTTGATGTATAATAAAGAAGGATGAAATGTCTTTTTCTGTTGGCATTACATCTAACAACAATACGATTGGAGGTACCCCTATGACTTACAACATTATCTGTAAAAAGGTTGAATTGGCTGAATCCAGCAAAGAAAAACTGCTTTCGAAAGTAAGAAAGCTAGGAAAATTCTTTGACGATGACACCGAATGTCGCATTCTTGTTTCCATGCAGCGTGATGAAATGGGGGTAGAAATCACCTTCCCCTATAAAGGTTTTATCATCCGTGCAGAATCTCAAAATAGCGATTTAATAACCGCTGCTGATGACTGCTTAACCTCTATTGACCGTCAAATCCGGAAAAATAAAACCAAGTTAGCAAAACGGCTTCGGGACGATAGTCTGGTGCACTATGATTTAGATTTCGGGAATTCTGCTTCAGTTTCTGAAGAAGATGAATTCAAGATCATCAAGATAAAGCGCATTCCGCGCAAACCGATGATGGTTGAGGAAGCCATCTTACAAATGAATATGCTGGGACACGACTTCTTTATCTTCAATCATCCTGATACCATGGCGGTCAATGTGGTCTATAGACGAAAAGATGGAAACTATTCCTTAATCGAGTTAGATCAATAATTGATAAAATCAGAAGATGCAGTTCACACTGCATCTCCTTTTGATAAACATTTTAAAAAGAGGTGTTTCCTATGATAAAAATTGAAGAAGTAACCTACAAAACATTTGGTCGATGTCTTTCCATGACCAATGGCAAAATCCAGCTCTTTGCCACCTTGGACTTTGGTCCCAGAATTATTCGGTTTGCCAAAGAAGGCGGCGAAAACTTTATGCTGGAGGACGGAGATTTCTCTATCAATCAACAAAAAGACGCTGCACTTTTTGTTGAGAAATTCGGTAAAGATGCCGGTGTATTCTACAACTATGGTGGACATCGTCTCTGGACAAGTCCTGAGGCACTCCCCCGCACTTATTATCCCGACAATGAACCCGTTTCCTACACCTTTGAAGATGGTTTCCTGACCCTGACTCCTCCTCCGCAAAAATGGACACAACAACAATTGGAAATCAAGATTGTGATGTCTGAAACAGAAAACAAGGTGGATGTCTATCACAAAATCACAAACATTGGTGCATGGCCCCAGAAGTTTGCCCCCTGGGCACTGACTGTTCTTGCTCCCGGTGGCATAGAAATCATTCCAATGCCTGATCGTCCTACCAGACTTTTACATAACCGTAAAATTGCTCTCTGGGACTATGCAAAAATGAATGATCCCCGTGTTACATGGGGCGACAAATACATCATTCTAACCCAAGACCCGACAGCGGCGACCCCCTTTAAGTTTGGCATTGACAGTCAACACGGTTGGGCTGCTTACTTCAATAACGGTGATGCCCTTATAAAGAAGTTTGATGTGCTACCGGATGCTGAGTATCCAGATGATGGTATGAACTTTGAATCCTACAACTGCGGTGCATTCATTGAAATGGAATCCATTGGTGAATATAAGGTTATTGAACCGGACGAAGCTATTATTCATCACGAGAGCTGGGAACTGGTACCCGACATGCCTTATCCCGGTAACGACGAAGGCGCCATTGCTACCGCCATGGCACCCTATGTTGATTAAAGAATTTTTTTCAAAACCTGCCTGTTTGTGTTGACATAGCAGGCAGGTTTTGTTATAATAAGCAGGCTTTTTAACAAGCAGACTTCAAACAAAAAGGAGAACCGATATGCGTGCTGTAGTAACCGTTATGGGCAGCGACAAGCCGGGCATTATTGCCGGCACAAGCACACTGCTCGCAAACAATAAAGTAAATATTCTGGACATAACCCAGACTATTGTCCGTGGCATTTTCACCATGGTAATGCTGGTTGATATCGAAAACAGTAAAATGGAGCTGGCTGACCTTTCTGAATCCCTGAAGGCATTGGGCACCGAGTTGGGGGTGGAAATCCGGATTCAACATGAGGATATTTTCAATTCCATGCACCGCATTTAGTTTTATTTTTCTGGAAAGGACACTGGACCTATGCTTACAATTAATCCTAATGAAATTGTAGAAACAATCCAAATGATTCGGGATGAGCATCTGGATATCCGAACCATTACCATGGGGATTTCCCTTTTGGATTGTGCCGACAGCGACCCCAAGGCTGCCTGCCAAAAAATTTATGACAAAATTACCAGATATGCCAAAGATTTGGTCAAGACCGGTGAAGATATCAGTCGTTGCTACGGGATTCCCATTATTAATAAGCGAATTTCAGTAACTCCCATTTCTCTAGTGGCAGCCGCCAGCAATACCTGCGACTATGTTCCCTTTGCCAAGACTCTTGACAAAGCAGCCAAAGAAACCGGAGTAAATTTCATTGGCGGCTACTCCGCTTTGGTACAAAAAGGCTATGCAAAAGGCGATGAAAACCTGATTCGCTCCATTCCCGAGGCACTCTGCTCCACCGACTTTGTTTGCTCTTCGGTCGGTGTTGCTTCCACCAAAGCCGGAATCAATATGGATGCTGTCCGTCAAATGGGTGAAATCATTACCAAAACCGCCAATCTTTCTGCCGACAACAACTCGATGGGTTGTGCCAAATTTGTTGTCTTTGCCAATCCGGTAGAAGATAACCCCTTTATGGCTGGTGCTTTTCACGGCGTCGGCGAAGGCGATTGCGTCATCAATGTTGGGGTCAGCGGCCCGGGTGTTGTGAAAGCGGCATTGGAAGAAATCAAAGGAAAAGACTTTGCTATTTTAGCTGAAACCATCAAGAAGACTGCATTCAAAATCACCCGTATGGGACAATTGGTGGCCCAAGAAGCATCCAGGCGTTTGCGAGTCCCCTTTGGAATTGTGGACCTTTCTCTTGCTCCTACCCCTGCCGTTGGAGATAGCGTTGCTTATATTCTGGAAGAAATGGGTCTTGAAAAGTGCGGAACCCATGGCACCACAGCCGCTCTTGCTCTTTTAAATGACGCTGTCAAAAAGGGCGGTGTCATGGCATCCAGTTCGGTAGGCGGTCTCAGCGGTGCATTCATCCCCGTCAGCGAGGATGCCGGCATGATTGCCGCAGCAGAATGCGGTGCACTTCAACTGGATAAACTGGAAGCGATGACCTGTGTTTGCTCGGTGGGGCTTGATATGATTGCCGTTCCCGGCGACACTTCTGCATCCACCATTTCTGCCATTATTGCCGACGAAATGGCAATCGGTGTTGTGAACCAAAAGACAACTGCCGTCCGCATTATTCCTGCAATTGGAAAAACAGTTGGCGATAGTGTCTCCTTTGGTGGACTTCTGGGAGAGGCTCCGGTTATGCCGGTTCATCCCTATTCCAGCGAAGAATTCATTGCCCGGGGCGGCAGAATTCCCGCGCCGCTTCACAGTTTACGGAACTAATTTTTCTTGTAACAATAAAAAAATATGTTTTTTTCAAAAAACACTTGCATTTTTGAAAAAAGCATGGTAAAATAGGGAAGATTGATATGAGAACAACCATTTTAGGTTGTTTTCTACCGTGCAGTTTCTGCATAGATCAAAATTGATGGTTTGGAGGTGAATTCATGCCTAACATTAAATCTGCGAAGAAAAGAGTTAAAGTAATCAAGAAGAAAACTCTTCAGAATCAAATGATTAAGTCTCAGCTCAAAACTGCTATTAAGAAGTTTGAGGCCTCTCTGAAAGAGGGTAAGGCAGCAGCCTCTGAAGCATATAATTTTGTTGTTAAGAAGACTGATCAGGCTGTGGCTAAGGGTATCCTGCACAAGAATACTGCTGCCCGCAGAAAGAGTCAGTATGCTGCAAAATTGAACAAAACTGCATAACTGATGCAGTCAAATATCAAGGTTTAAAATTCTACAACACAAAAGGCACAGTTTTTACTGTGCCTTTTTTCTTATTCCTCCAAGGATAAGTTAGGAACTGCATTTAAGGACATATCGGCAATCTTACCGTTTTGATAGGCATAATATGCCGCACATCCTATCATGGCTGCGTTGTCGGTACACAACGATAATCTCGGGTACTGGAAAAAGAACCCTTCTTCCTTGGCTCGCTTTTCAATCCGCGCCCGGAGGGGCAGGTTTGCTGCAACTCCGCCGGCAAGAGCAATCTGTTTGACACCACATTTCTTGGCGCATGCAATCAAATGCTCTGAAAGAACATCAACCACCGCTTCCTGAAAGGACGCCGCCACATCGGCAGCATTGATTTCTTCACCCTTTTGTTCCGCATTGTGAAGATAATTCAAAACTGCAGTCTTGACACCACTGAAACTAAAGTCAAGACCGCTTTCCCCCATATTAACCCGAGGAAAGTGAATGGCATTGGAATCACCCCGTTCTGCCGCCTTTTGGATGGCAGGACCTCCTGGATACCCCAACCCCAAAACCCTAGACACCTTGTCAAAGGCTTCTCCCGCTGCATCATCCCTTGTTCTTGCAAGAACCCGATAGGTATCATAATCCTCTGCCAAAACAAGATGGCTATGTCCGCCCGAGGCAACAAGACAGAGAAAAGGCGGTTTAAACTCCGGGTTTTCGATATAATTGGCACAGATGTGCCCCTTGATATGATGAACCGGAATCAGTGGCTTTTTCCCTGCAAAAGCAAGTCCTTTCGCAGTAGAAACACCAACCAGTAGTGCCCCTACCAAGCCGGGCCCATAGGTTACCGCCACAGCATCCATCTCGGATAAAGTAAAACCGCTCTCCTCCAACGCTTTATCCACAACAACGCTTACATTTTCAATATGCTTCCGGGATGCAATTTCCGGGACAACACCGCCATACAATTTATGAAGTTCAATTTGAGTATTAATGATATTAGAAAGAACTTTTGTTCCATCCTCAATAACCGCTGCTGCTGTTTCGTCGCAGGAGCTCTCAATGGCTAAAATCCTCATTCTCTATTCCTCCGTGGGTTTGAGTTCTAAGGTCATAATCTTGGCATCTTCTATTCCCTGATAATATCGTTTTCTGGTTCCGCAATGGATAAACCCGGCAGACTCATATAGTTTTTGTGCCGGCAGGTTACTCTCCCGAACCTCCAAGGTAATTGCTGTCATTTTCTTTTCTTCGGCAATCCGCACCAAAAGTTGCAAAAGTTCTCTGCCAATGCCCTCTTGTCGGTAATCAGGATGAACTGCGATATTGGTAATATCGGCAATATCGTACATTAGCCAGATACCGCCATATCCTATCATCTTTCCCGTTTCCTCATCCCTTGCAACAAAGAAAACTGACAAAGGATTGTCCAATTCCTTTTCAAAGGACAACCGACTCCAAGGGTCTTCTGGAAAACAAAGTTCCTCCAACTTAAGAATTTCATCTATATCTGATTCTTTCAATAATTCAATGAAAATCATAGATTGTTTTGGCATCCTCTCTCAATCAGCTTTTCCAGTTGGTTTCGGCAATTGCGGTAATCTTCCATGGTTCCTCCGTAAGGGTCCTGAACTTCCCCCTCTGTTTCTGCCCATCCGGCAAGGGTACAAATTTTATCTGCTACATCTGGGAATACCGCAAGAAGCATATTTGCATGACTTTCCGTCATGGTCAGAATCAAATCAGCCTCCTCCACCATCTCCCGCGTGATTTGCTGAGAGTAATGCTTGGAAATATCAATGCCAAGTTCATCCATGACAGCTTTCGCATTACCGGAAACCGGTCGTTCATCTGCAAACAAGCCGGCAGAACGAACAACGAAATTCTTATTTTTATTCTT
>JAGALN010000169.1 GCA_017625185.1 Clostridia bacterium | reverse complement strand
TCTATGCAAGAGAATCTGGATATCATACTCCCTCACATGGAGCCGGAGGAACAGCAACGACAGGGATATGGCAGAGAAGCCCCTATCATGACCGCCGAGAACGTCAGCTTCGGGGACATCGATTACCTTGACCGGCGCATCGAGCACAAGCTTGAGCACGGCCACGGCTTCGGTGCAGCCGTTTGGTCGGAGAATGGATACTCTCGCCGCCTTGACACGCTGAATGCCGCCAGAGACGCTTTAAACGCCTCTCAGGAGCGTTTGGATGCACGATGGGCAGAAATACCTCCTGAACACCATGAGGCTGCCCAGAGAGCCATAGACGATGCCAGAGAAGCCGAATCGACCTTTATTCAGCAGCAGACCCAAGAACAGAGCAGACCTCGCAGCACTCGAAGCGGCAGAGACCGTTAAGGGTGCGGGAACGAAGTCAAGGGCGGCGATAGCCGTTCATCTTGACCCTTGACGTAGTGACACGGTATACGCTATGCAGCGGAGCTGCCCCTACATGGGGGCGGCTCCTGCTTGCTTCTTGGCGAAAGAAGAAGTTTGGGGTGGGTGCAGGGCGCACTTTTCAAAGGGCGTTCCCTGCTCGCCCTCTGGAGAGGGCGAAATACCTTCTTATTGCCGCCCTTGTGGCGGCACAACGGTTCTTGTTTGTTAGTTTGTTTTAATAACTTGATTTAAAACTTGTTTTAACCTCCTGTTTTCTGAGACTGCAAACCCTTTATTTATGCGGGTTTGCGGGGACAAAGGTGTAGACGCTTTCCTCAAAGGTGTAGAACTTTTCCTCAAAGGTGTAGAACTTTTCCTCAAAGGTGTAGAACTTTTCCTCAAAGGTGTAGAACTTTTCCTAAAGTGTAGATTTTTGTTGACCTATCTACACCTTTGTGTTATCCTATAGGAGTAAAGAGAAAAAAGTCTAAAAATTCTCATAAGAAAGGGCTTTTTCTATGGCTAAGAAGAAAGAGAAACTTATCAAAAAAGAGGACAAAGCATCTCTCTCCAACATCCTGAACGAGATGATGTATGAAGAGAAAATGACACTCTCGGAGCTGCGATTCTTCCTCGTCTACCTCTCCAAAATCAATCCCAAGAATCCATCTGAGACGGAAATCACCTTCCAATTGGAAGATGTCGCAGAGATTTTGGGTGTGGAGCTGAACGAAGCTCTGGTAGACAAGATTACGAGAAAGATGCTGCGCTATGTCGTGCGTGTCAGACCTAAGGTACTGGATGATGATGTCATCGAAGACTTTAGGTATGTACAGCTGTTCAGTGAGAGCCGACTGTACAAAAAACGCCTCAACAACAAGTGGTATCTCACCTTTACCTGTCATGAGAAAATCAAGGAGCATCTTTTCGAGCTGAAAAGCAGCTTCACCAGTCTCGAGGTCTGGAACATCATCAATCTTCGCAGCTTTCAGGATGCCCGGTTGTATATGCTACTGCGGCAGTACAAGCACATTGGTGAACGTACCGTGGACATCAAAGAGCTGAAAAGATGCTTGGTATCGATATCAATGCATATCCGGAATACAAGGAATTTGCACGAACCGTCTTGAAGAAAAGCCAGAATAACCTCAAGCAATGTACAGATATTGAATTCGACTTCCATGCGGTCGGCAGACCGGCACGGGCAGTGTACTTTGAGATTCGGTCGAACATCGACTACGAACTGCCGAAGTTCCTGACAGACAGCAAAGAGGAGCTGCCCAAGCTGCTTCCGGCAGCTGACGAAGCCTCGGAGCCGGTATTCAATCCGCTTGACCCCGCTTCTCCGGATATGCAGCGTACATACGTCAACGAGGTTATCGACTTCATCGCAGGAGCTTGTAAATATGAATTTGATGAACACCAGATGCAGCTGCTGCTGAACTTCATGGCAGATGCAGGAATCGGCTCTGGCCTGTCCATCGAAGACCAGAAACAAGCCAAGTATGATTATCTGCACAGCTGCTATAGCATCCTGAACTTCAATGACAAAGCAGGGAATATCAAAACGGACAGATTTAGATATCTGTGCGGAATCGTCAAGAATTCGCACAAAAACAAGTAGTAGCCACTACCAGCGCAGCTGATCAGCGGCTACTACCCTGTAAGGAGATATAAAATGAGCGAAAAATGGGAGTATTTAAGCGAATTCATTTGCGTTGTACCCACTCAAAAAGACATGTTTGAATCCGTGGAAAATTCCTCAAAAGGAAGGGGGAACTATCCCCCCTCCGAACGCCTGTGCTTGTGGCAATTAGGCCTTGAAAAAGAGTTGGACGCTTTTGGCGAAAAGGGATGGGAACTGGTTGCCATTGAACCGAAACTAATAACTGGTGTAGCTGATAGCGGCTATGCTCTTTTCAAGAGAAAACGATAGGGAAGTGGTAACATGAGCAAAACCATCAAGGAACTGGCTGACGAGTTGGGGGTATCCAAGACCGCCATCCGCAAATACATGACCGAGGAATTCAGGGCTTCTCACGCCACTCAGACCGACAGTGGAGTGATAACCATAGATTCCGAGGGTTGCAAACTTATAGCAGAAAGTTTGCGGAAGAATACAGGAAACACAGGAAACCAATTACCAGAAACATCCGCAAACCAAGTTTCTGGTGAAATTATTGCCATCCTGACCGAGCAGCTGCGTGCCAAAGACGAGCAGATTGCCGCCCAACAGCAGCAGATAGCACAGCTGACAGCGGCGTTGGAGAACACCACGGCAAGCCTACAGGCAGCACAGGCTCTCCATGCCGGGACAATCAAGCAGCAGCAGCTTCTTGAGGACGGGGAAGCGGCAAAAAAGAGAAAATGGTGGCAGTTTGGGAAACGAACTGAGGGATAGAGCTGTCCCGGCCTCGCCGGATCAGCGGCAGCCCTCACAGTGAGGAGGACAAAATGCAGCAGCTTATCGATAAAGTCTGGGACTACGCTCTAGGTCTCGCCACCATCGACGGTGGGGAACCAGAACCGGAGTTCATGGAACTTGTTCAGCAGAACATCCGGGGCAAGGTATCGGATACCGAGGTCGAGCGTTGGATTAAGGAGCGCTATACGGTCAAGGAATAGCCAAGAATTTCGTTTGAGAAACTCTCATAGAAAAGCAAAGTCCCCGGAGCGGTAACTTCGGGGACGAATTTTTGTAAAAAACCGCCGTGATACCTATGTTCACAGGCGTTTTCCGTTGACTTTCTTAGGCTTTTGCTGTATTATAATGACACAAGGGTGCTACCGGCAGACGGCTAGCTCCTACGAAAAACGTTCAAAAAAATGACCGCCTAAGTTGGGAGCTTGGGGCGGTTATTTTTTTCGTGCCTGCATAAACAGACCAATGATTCCTACGATTAAGATGCCGAGCTGAATCAGTTCGGGATATGTAACCATAAAGCATCGCCCTCCTTTCTGGAGGGACAAAGCCCTCCTATTGGAGGAGCTAACCGCTACCGTGTGTGGTAGTACCCTTGCAAAGCATATTATAGCATATTTTCTCGGAAATTGGAAGCTCTTGGAGAAAATAGGAAATTCCCGGTTAGAGCTTCCTGCATTCGAGAAAAACTGAGGGGCTGGCACAGGTCGTTCCCGGTCTTTTTGTGCCCAGGATGTCCGGACATCCTGGCGTTCCGAAACAGAACAGAATTAGGGGCAATGTCGAACATCATCGAATTCTGTCGTTACGGTAGGAGGGTAAATGCCCTCCTGAGTGCCAGATACCACCGGCACTCAAAGCTCCCGGCAGGGCGCAAGACGCTTTTGCTAATTTCGTAGAAATTTGCGAAAGCTTGTATTGCGCTCTAAATCGCCGAGGGCTATAATAGATGTATGGAAGAACTCGATTGAGAGAAAGGAGTGGACGTGGATGAAGGCATTTGCTCGTGTGACAAGGCTGCCGAACATTGGTGGTCGTGGTGATTATATCGTCAATCCGGAGAAGCAGGAAAACGTGGTGGCTGCTTCTGAGAAGGTGGATTGGTCTGAGTATCAGAAGTACGAAAGAGAGCACCAGAAGACCACCACCAAGAACAACGAGGGCAGGGAAATGATAATCATGCTCCCTAACGAGTGGTCACGGCTGCCAACCAAACTGCTACATCGAATAGCAGATAAATTGGTGAAGGTCGTTGCCGGTGACAGGGAAGCGCAGTGGGCGATGCACTGGAACAAGGCCAAGAGCAACTTTCACATCCACATCATCTACTCCGAACGGCAAAGAGAAAAAAATCCCGGGTGTTGGGACAGAGACATCTACCTTACCGAGGACGGAAAGGTAGCACGGCGCAAGGCTGACCGGGCGAGGAACGAGGATGGCAGCTTCAAGCCTCCCATCCACCGGAAAGGTGACCTCAAGGACGGATTCACTGCCAAAGACCCAAAATTCGCAACCAAAGCATGGCTGCATGAGGTCAAAGGGCAGCTCCGGAAAGAAATGGAGAAGATGGGCGTGAGATTCGAGAAGGCTGCTCCACTCCATGAGTTTCACGAGGGTAAAGGCAGCGATGCACCGAGAATCCATGAGAAGAACATCGTCATCCGTGAGAACAACCGGAGGCTTGAATTCGTAGAGCAGTATATGCGTTACGACAATAGCCGTTTGGTGCAGAAGCTCACAGAAATGATGAAAAACGGAAGTACCCCTGTTCTCTCCCTTACTGCAAATGGCGAATTCCGTCTTACCCGATTCGATACTCCCTCCAAAGCTATTGCCTTACAGAATCAGACCATGTCACAATTCCAGCAAGAAGCTCAGAGGAAGGCTGTGGTGGTTCCGACTCGCTCGGATCCTACGCAGCAGACCGCCAAGCAACCCGAAAAATCTCCCCCTGCAGGTTCTGCAGGAACTACCCAAGACCGAGCTGCAGCTCCGGAGAAGGTAAGTTCAGCGTCCGCTGATCTACCGCCGAAGGAGCCGCCGTCCTTCACTGCTCTGATTGCGGCAGATAAGAATTTCAGGCAAAATCAGGCTGCGGTCAGCAGGGCGAAGTCTGACCTTGGCATGGAGCGACCCGTGAACCGAGAGTTGACAGCTCTTCCGGATAAACTGCGGGAGGCAGCAAAAAATCTGAAATCTGCCTACTGGTCGATGACGAAGGCTCAAGAGCAGATGTCGCACCTCTATGCTCCGGTTCCCCCCGGATTCCTTGCCGGTAAAAAGAAAAAGCGGGAGTACGAGGCAGACCTCGCCGAGTACAATGCTCAGATGACCCCTCTCAAGACTTCCGTGAGTGATGCGAAGAAGTCTATGCAAGAGAATCTGGATATCATACTCCCTCACATGGAGCCGGAGGAACAGCAACGACAGGGATATGGCAGAGAAGCCCCTATCATGACCGCCGAGAACGTCAGCTTCGGGGACATCGATTACCTTGACCGGCGCATC
>JAGALN010000168.1 GCA_017625185.1 Clostridia bacterium | reverse complement strand
GTAACGGAAAAATAGTCGTCATCACCAATTTTCTCCGCCAGCTTTGACTCAAGAAAAGCGATGGCGTCATTTACCACGGCATCCGATTTTGCAGTTACAGTATAAGAACTGATGTAGCTACTAGAGGAAAGTCTTGATGCGGTGGTGTAGGGAATGTAGATAACATCGTCGGAGCCACCGCTTTTCGAATCATCCTTTTCCTCCAGAACTCCGATAACCTGATAGGAATTTCCGTTGATTTTTAGGGTCTGGTTCAGGGCGTTACCGCCAAAAATTTCCTTCTGGATATAGCTGCCAATGACGCAGGTTCTGGAGTGATTGACTATATCCATGTAAGATAAAAATCTGCCGTTTACCACGTTCAGCATCTTCATATCGGCATATTCCTCACTGACGCCGGTGGTCGTGGTGTAGATGCTATCGGCAGATGAGGGAGCCTTGACAGAGGAACGGGATAGGGAAACGGTGGGAGATACACCGGAGAGAAGCTCCGGGTTCTCGTCCCGAAAAGAGTAGATGTCCTCTTCGTAGACAGTACGGTTTCCGCCCCGGTCCTGGACATTGATGGTTAATGCGGTGGTACCCATCTCCTCGAAGGTATCGGTAATCATTCCGGTCATGCCATTCATCAGGCTGATTAAAATAATAACTGCCGCCACGCCCACAATGATACCCAGCATGGTTAAAAAGGAGCGCATTTTATCGTAGAGAATGTTAGAAAGGGCAAGGAAGAAGGATTTTTTCAAACTCATACGTCACCCTCCTCGTCATCTCCGGCATAGGTAACGGTGGCAAATTTGCTAATATCCGATTCTCCGTCGTAAACCACCCGCCCGTCATGAACCCGGATAACCCGTTCTGCTTGTGCGGCAATGGTGTTGTCGTGGGTAATCAGGACAATGGTGTTTCCCTCTTTGTGGAGCTTTTTTAGGAATTGTAAAACTTCTTTGCCGGTCTTCGAGTCCAGAGCGCCGGTGGGTTCGTCTGCTAAAATGATGGAGGGGTTTCCGGCTAAGGCTCTGGCAATAGAAACCCGTTGCTGCTGGCCGCCGGAGAGCTGATTGGGAAAGTTTTTTGCCTTGTCCCGAAGTCCTACCCGCTCTAACGATGCCAATGCCCGTTCCGCCTGCTCTCTTTCGGAAAGCCCTGCATAGAGGAGGGGGAGCTCCACGTTTTGCTGGACGGTTAATTTCGGGATCAGGTTGTATTGCTGGAAGATAAATCCAAGCTTTTTATTCCGGATTTCTGCCTGTTCGTCATCATTCATGTGGCTGACATCCTTGCCATCTAAGAGATACTGCCCGGAGGTTGGAACATCCAAGCAGCCGATGATGTTCATACAGGTGGATTTCCCGCTGCCGGATTGTCCCACAATGGCGAGGAATTCCCCTTTTTGTACCTGCATAGAGATGCCGTCGATGGCATGGACTTCGGTATCGCCCATGGGATAGATTTTATAGACATTGCGGAATTCAATAAGAGGGGTCATCATCTGCCACCTCCCGACATACCGCCTCCCGACATACCGCTGCCGGGCATACCGTTACTCGGCATGCCACCGCTCATGCCGCCAGGCATTCTTCCCATACCGGGGAACATCATCTGTTCCTCCTCGTCGGCTGCGGCAACTACATAGACAATATCGCCTTCATTGAGTCCCGAGAGAATTTCCACAAAACTTTCGTTGGAAAGACCGGTTTCTACCTGTATCGTCTTATATCCTTCTGGAGCCATATCGTTTTCCTGGGTCTTTTCGCCCTTGACGTAGACAGTGTCGCCCCGGTTGACTGCTGAGATGGGAACCACCAGGGTGTTTTCGCTTTCCTCTACCATAATGGTGGCTTCGATGTTCATGCCGGGGAGAAGAGCGTCGTCAAATTCGTGAATCCGGACCTTTACTGGATAGGTAGTAACGCCGTTGGTTCCGACAGTGCCGCTGATGCTGACATTTTCCACTGTGCCGGTATAGCGTTTGCCTTGGGCTGCGTCAGCGGTGATGACAACCTCCTGTCCTACCTGAATCTTTTTTACGTCCAGTTCATCAACGTCCAACCGGAAACAAAGACTGCTCATGTCGTATATGATGGCAAGGGTGTTGGTGGAGGTACCGGTGATGGAAGAGGTGCTTCCGCCGTTTTCAATCTTTTCGCCTGCCTTTTTGTTTTTCAGAACCACAGTGCCGTCAATGGGTGCCGTGATGGTGTAGTCCTCCAGCTGTTTTAAGATTTTATCCCGGGAGAGCTGTGCCTCCTGGAGGGAGAGGTCAGCATTGGTCAGCTGAGAAGAAGCGGCATCGGAATCAATGGTGGCAATGGTGCCGCCCCGGCTGATTCGATCGCCTTTTTGCACCGGCAGAGAGTTGATGGTGCCGGAGGTCTTGGCAAGTATCGTCATGGAATCGGTGACCTCAAAGGTGCCTACGTCGTTGCAGGCAATATCCCCAATCATGGCAGTGGCAGAATCTCCCTCCGAGATAGCACCGGGATTGTTTACCGAAATGGTGACATAACCTACTCGCATATGCCCGTTTATAACCTCACCTGCATTGCTGACCGAGGTGACCGTTCCTGGAAGCTGACTGCCGTTTTGGGCCAGGGTCACTGTTGCGGTCATGCCTTTGGATATGTAGGGAATATCGGGTTCGTTAAAAGGAATCCGGATTTTCATGACGGAATCGTTAATCACACTGGCGATTTTGGTTCCGTTTCCTACGGTGTCACCGTTCTTTACATAAAGTTCTGCAATGCGTCCGGCAATGCTGGAGCGCACCGTCTGATTTGCCACATCCTCTGCGGCATCCTGATAATTTTTTTGAGCTCTTTTTATGGAGATATCCGAGCCGGAAAGGGTATTTTCCATGGTTTCTGCATCAATCCGGTACATGACTTGCCCCTTGGTGACAATATCCCCCTCTTCAAAGGGTGCATCCAGAATCTCTCCGGTTACCAGCGGCGTGATGGTGTATTCCGCATTTGGCTCGAGCACCGAGCTCCCCGTTACGCTGGAAGATATAGTCTGCCTAGAAACGGTAAACTCGCTAAAGTTCACCGGCATATCGTTTTTTCTGCCTATGCCCCGGAACAAAAGGGAAAAAAGAAGCACCAAAAGAATCAGAATGACCACCGACCATATTTTATGCTTCTTCACAAAGACCTTTGCTGCCGCAAAGACCTTTGTAAAGACAGGGCGGGTCTTTTCCAAAATCGGTGCAAGAGAAGATTTGATTTTCGAGAAAAACGGTTTTGCTTTTTCCATGGATTCAGCTCCTAAAGATAAAAAATAGAATCATACCATCTTATCATACAGGAAGAAAATGAAGAAGTCATGAAAAAAATGTAAACGAAATTTGAATTTTTTTATTTTAAGTTGAAATGGGCAAAGGAAAAGTAAAGAAAATATGAAAAGATGAAAAAAACCCTTGCAAAAACTGGCAAGAGCGGGTATAATAAACAGAAG
>JAGALN010000167.1 GCA_017625185.1 Clostridia bacterium | reverse complement strand
TTGGTATCCCTAAAACCAAAGGTCTGCTCCGCCGCACCGTAAATTTTCCGCAGGAACCGATAAAATGCCGATTCCGTTTCCTCGCTTTTCTTCACCACCGCTTCCCCCTGCTCCGCAAATGCCAACGGATCAAAGTAAGGCGTTTGGGTCAAATAAGCATCATAAATCGAAACGGCGGGAGTTTCCTCTAATGATTCATCTGCTTCCGTCTCTGCCGTTACGCTTTCCCCGGCTTCCGGAATTTCCTGCTCCGGCAGGGTCAATGCCAGACTGACATACTTCCTATCTTTTGTATAGGACATGGGAATGGGATAGGTAAGATACAAGAATCCGCCCTCCTCCCTTTCTGCCATCTTGATTCCTTCAATCGCAAAGGGGGTTACCTCCCGGTTCTGCAGACTGGAAACCAAAATGCCCGGAAAATCATCCTCTTCCCAGAGCTTGACGGTGAGATAATTCTGTTTTTCCTCATCTACTGGGAAGTGCAGAATCATGGTGCCGTCCCTCTTTAGCTCCCGATAGGTCAGCTTCCGTCCTGCAATCCACCGACTTCGATCCACGGTGCCGACACTTTCAAACTTATTCTTCGCCTCTTCATCAGGGGCACCAATGTCCAGCATAGTGCCAAACTCCACACCTGTAAAGTCCGGTATCTCCTGAGGCAGAATGGTCAGGTAACACCTTCGCTCCCTCTGGAATTCTCCGGCAGAAATGGTGGCAGTAGCCAGAATCTCTCTGCTTTCCCGGAACCACTGGGGCCGGGAAATTTTTCCGTTTGCCGCCAGGGACTCTCTTGCCGATAAGCCGGTTTTCACATCCGCTGCCTGCCAGCTGATTTCCGTACGGATACCATTGTCCGCAATCCCGTCATCTGCCAGCGCTTTGGTAATGGCATTGGGCGCCGTATTCTTCCCCAGGACACCGGCGGATGCTTCCATCATTGCCACAACATCTCTGTCATCAGACACCGAAACTCTCAACCGGGGAGCCTGTTCTCCGGTACTCTCAAACACCATTTTCCCATTCTCACACCAAAGCAGGAGGGTAACTTCCCTCTCTCCCCGGGCAAGAGTATCATTGACCACATCGGTCATATCAATTTGATCGTAAACCCCGAATGCAAAGTCCTCTTCCCGGTAAACGGGGTACCGTTTTCCCTCCGGAAGATTGCCCTCTGCCAGCTCTTCGGTTGTCCAAGCAGTGTTCTCCAAATAGTCAATCCGAAGCATTGCCTCCGGATCTCCCTGGAGATAGTTCAATTGGAGAAACGTCTGATACACCGCCCCCTGAATGTTATCTGTGTTCAGGGAGAACTTCAGGTACACTTCCTGATTTCCTCCTACCGTCATCATGGTGGTCTGCGCCTGTTCCGTCGCATACTGCTGGCTCAGCCGAACCTTTTGCAGGGTATTTCCATCCGGGTCGGTTGCCGCTTTGGTGGTAACCTTCAGACAAGGGCGGAACAAGGGGTCTTCGTGTGCAGTTCCAGCATAGACTGCCGCAATCCCGTCGCCTAAGCTATCCAGCCGGAAAGAAACCTTCTCCCTTCCCTCCTCCATCCACTTTTTCAGGTACCCGGTCAAATCCACTTCAAAGAGTCTGGACTTCCCATCGGTCTCCGGAGAAACCGTCGTACTGGCTATGGGGATTTCACCCAGGCGGGATGGCTTCTCTGCCCAGTCCATGGATTTGCTCCAGGCGACATCCGGCATCAGCCAGAGCTGAACAGGAACCGCTTCTGCCGCCGGGGTCCGCAAGAGTATCAGCCGTAGCTTTGCACTGCTGATTTCGTCAATATCTTTTTCCTGCAAACTTCTCAAATCAAACCGCAGATACCCGTAATAGTTTCCTCCCACAGCGTGGCTATCCGGTGTAACCGAAAGAATGCCCTCCCCCTGCAGGGTGTTTTCTGCCGCGACAGAGGTTTCCGTTTCCGGTGCAAGGCGCAAAAACTCCCCCTCGGCATTTACCGTTGTAACATGAGATAACATCCCCAACGGAATAACGCCCAGGAGCATAATACTTGCAATAATCATCACCGAGGCTTTTTTCAACCCTGCAAGAAACCGTTCCTTCATCTTCACCAACTCTTCTTCTATCCTTTCCCGGCACTTTGTCCGTGTCGGAATTTTGATACTCATTTTAGGAAATACTTCCCCATTGATAGCATCATTGTATCATACTTTTGAAAAGAAGAAAAGACCTTTCTTGAAAAAGGAAAGTTTTTTCTTCCTCCCAACTGGTTTCGACAGATTAATTGGAAAATATTGGATATTATGATAACAGAAACTACTTAGGAGGAATTGTCATGAGAGAAATTAAGGAACGAACCCAAGGGGATATTGTCCTGATTCCCCAAAAAAGAAAGCCCGCGCGGGTGATGACCCATCCGTCTTTTTGGGATATTTTGATTCGGGGGGTTGGATTTTTAGCAGCACGAGCGGTGCCCCTACCGGGCATCGCCCCCTTCGGCATTGCTTTTCTTGCATTGGAACGACGGTTCTCTCTACACAGCATTCTAACCTTCTTTCTGGTTCTGGCAGGATATGTCAGTCTGGGGAGTTGGTTCTGTCTGCGGTACATCGGCGCCGCCGTTGCCCTGATAGGAATTCTTCTCTTTTCAGAGCACCCCCAGACATTGACTCACAAAACCATGGCAGTCTTATCCGCCGGGGTGCTTTTGTTTTTCAACGCATTCTCTATGCTTTGGAACGGGTTTTCCCTTTCCGGGGTTTTGACTCTTTTGCTGGACCCCGCCATAGCGGCTCTGGGGGTTCTCTCCTTTGACCGTTGCGGGAGCCTGCTCTCAGGCAAGACCTTTTCCACCAAAACACCTAGCAGAGAGGACAAGCTGAGTCTTTGGCTTTTGACCGGAATTGTTCTCCTGAGCTTCCGGAACTTCTGGGGAGCCGATTGGGTGTCTGTTGCCAACATCCTCGGTTTTTTCCTGCTGGGCACTGTTGCCATCTCCGGTGGGGTGCAGAGCGCTACCCTCCTGGGGCCTGCTCTGGGACTTTTGCTGGGATATGGTCCAGAGCTCCTGTCTTGTCTTGCACTTTTCAGTGTCTGCGGTCTAATCTGCGGCATCTGCAGCCAATTCCGGAAATACACTGTTGCAGGCGGTCTTGCCATTGCCGGGTTGGTTCTGGCTTTTTACGCCTACGGCAGCCATGTTCCGTCAATCCGATACTTTGAAGCTGCCATCGGTGCTGGGTTGCTCCTTCTGGTCCCGGACAGCCTCTTTGCAGCACTTCATCCCTATACCGACTTTGGTCCACCTCTGCCAAAGCCGGTTGATCCCTACAAGACACATCTAAAAACCAAGCTGGCTCTGGCAGCGGACTCCTTTCAAACTCTCGCCGACACTTTTTTCCGTATTTCGGACAAGGACGACAATCTAAACTCCCAGGACATTGCCGCTCTTTTTGATATTGCCGCCTCCCACGTCTGCCGCACCTGCCCCAAGGTCAAGGAGTGCTGGAAACGGAATTTCAATGCCACCTATCAGTCCTTGTTCCAGCTTCTGGAACGCCTGGAGCGAAAAGGGGTGGTCCGCAAGCTGGATGTGGACCCTTATTTTTCAGAGCGGTGCCTGAATCTGGACGGATTTCTCACAGAAATCAACCGGCTTTTTGAGATTTATAAAATCAATCAGGTCTGGAAACAGAAGCTCTGTGAAAACCGGCTTCTTGTGGGGGAACAATTCAGCGGTGTTTCCGAACTTCTTGCAAGGCTGGGTGCAGAGTTGGAAAACGACGCATCTCCCGACCGACTTGCCGCCGACGAGATTCGGTGCCGATTGGAGAAAAAGGCACTCCGCCCTGAGCAGATTACTGTGACCCGGGGTCTGGACGGGCGGCAAAGTGTTCAGTTCCTTCTCAGAAACTCCCTGAAAGCGGATAAGGCTGTTCTTCTCTCGGTGCTCCGGCATGTCCTCGGAAAGAACTTTGTCCAAGCAGAAGAAGAAACTCCCGGCATCCTTCTCTTCCGGGAGGTACCGTCTTTAACCATTGACGCCGCCGTTGCCTCTTCTCAAAAGGATGAGGAATCCGGAGATGCCCATATTCTAAACCAGTTAAGCGGCGGAAAGTACCTTGCCACCCTAAGCGACGGCATGGGAACAGGTCACCTTGCCTGCCGAGAGAGCAGTGCCACCATCTCCCTTTTGAACGCCTTTATGGATGCCGGCTTTGACAAAACCGTTGCGGTGAAGCTCATCAACTCTGTCATGGTGATGAAATCCGCAAACGAGGCTTTTGCCACCGTGGATTTGTGCATGGTGGACCTCTATACCGGCGAGGCGGAGTTTATCAAAAACGGCGCCGAACCCAGCTACATCAAACGAAAAAACGGCACCGAAACCGTCCGTTCAGCCTCTCTTCCGGTAGGTGTTCTCTCCGGAGTGGAGGTGGAAACCTTTGCCCATCAGCTTTCCGTTGGGGACACGGTGGTTATGGTCAGCGACGGACTTTCCCTCAAGGAATCCGGCGGGGATTGGCTCCGGCAGACCATTGACAAAGCATCCCTGAATGTGTCTCCCCAAGCCTTGGCTGATGAAATTCTAAAGCAGGCACTTGCCCTCAAGGGCGGGGAAGCAGATGATGACATGACAGTCCTGGTGCTTCGACTGGACAGATCCGCTTGACACAGTGTCCCGAAATATGGTATGGTTATGGGGAACAGGAGGTGGAAAAAATGTTATCAGAACAAGAACTGATTCAAAGCGCACAAGCCGGAAACGCTGTCGCCTTTGAACAGCTGATTGCTGACCATCAAAAATCCATTTTTTCCATTGCCTACCGGATTGCCGGGAACCAAGAGGATGCGGCCGACATGACCCAGGAGGTCCTGGTCAAGGTCTTCCGAAACCTGAAGAACTTCCGAGGGGATTCTAAATTCTCCACCTGGCTCTATCGGGTGGCAACCACCACCTGTCTGGACGAACAAAAAAAGCAGCGCCGGCACACCGCCTATTCTCTGGATGAGGAACTGGAAACCGAGGATGGCAGCCTTGCCACCGACCTGAGGGATACCGGACCCACACCGGAGGAATCAGCGGAGCGAAAAGCCATACAGCAGGCCATCCATCTAGCAATCGGCAAGCTGAAAGAGGAACACAAAAAAGTGATTTTGCTTCGGGAGGTCCGAGGACTTTCCTATGAGGAAATTGCGAAAATTCTCAAATGTTCCGAAGGCACTGTCAAATCCCGGATTAATCGTGCCCGGGAGAACCTGAAAAAAATTTTATTGCAGAATCGGGAACTATTTGATTGATTTTTTCGTCTAATCAAGTAAAACCTACGAGAAAGGAGTGATGGTCATGCAGACGGATTGCAAACATTGTCGGGATTCCCTCTGGAGCTTTGTTGCCCAGGAGCTTTCCTATGCTGAAACAAAAAAAATAGAAGCGCATTTGCAGGGCTGTCCCTCTTGCCGTGAGGAAGCGGAGCGATTATCCCTCCTGGTTTCGGCCCTTCGTGAAGAAATTCCTCTTCCTGCGACTTTTTCGGCAGAATTACACAAAAAACTCTCCCATGCAGCCGAAGAAATGACGGCAGAAAAGCCAAGCCGCCAAAAACTTCTCCGCTGGGGTGGGTTCAAAACCCTGGCACCGGCACTGGCGTGTCTTGCTTTGGTTATCGGCGTCTTCTCTTCGGGTCTTTATGACCAATGGAGAAATGCCGACCAAATCCTAACAGAACCTCCGGCGAAAAGCCCGGCTCCCATAGAAAGTTCGGTGCCCACCCCGGTTGTAACCAACCCAACAACCGACGCCCCCCAGCCGGCAACAACCACCCAGCCGGCAACAACCACCCAGCCGGTAGCTGAGGCTCCCGCTCCTGCCCAGACCGAACTGGCACCGGATGCACCAACCCCAGCAGTGGCTGACGATATTCCCGCTCCTGCATCTTTGGAAACCGAAGACTCCCCCATAGGCTTTGCCCTTCCCCGGCAATACGACAGGATTACCTGTCTGACATTGCTAAATACCCAAGCCTTTCTGGATGGTTGGCAGACAGCCTCGGGCTACGAATGGAAATCCTATTTATTAAAAACCGATCCCCGGGAACTTATCCCTGGCGTTGATGCCGACGCTACTGTACTGCAGCTTTCCCCGAAGATTGCGGAAAACCTGCTTTCCTTTGAGGAATCTCTCAGCATCACCCAGGACGGCTTATCTGCGGAAAAAACAGAATTTTTAATTATTATTACCGAAGATGAGGAATAAACCATGGAAAAGCTCTTAATCATTGACGGAAACAGCATTCTAAACCGTGCCTACTATGGCATCCGTCCCCTGACCGCACCAGACGGCACACCCACCAATGCGGTCTATGGGTTTTTAAATATCCTCTTTAAGCATCTGGAGGAGGAAGCGCCGGATTATCTGGTGGTTGCCTTTGACGTAAAGGCGAAAACCTTCCGGCATAAGATGTATGATTTATACAAGGCACAACGGAAACCGGCTCCCGAGGACTTCCTGGTTCAGCTGCCGCTGATCAAAGAAGTGCTCGCTGCCATGAACTGTGCTTGTATCGAAAAAGAAGGTTACGAGGCGGACGATTTAATCGGTACCGTCTCTTCCCTTTGTAACCAAAAGAACATTGCCTGCCGGATTCTCACCGGAGACAAAGACGATTTGCAGCTGGCATCAGAAAACACGGTTATCAAGCTGGTCATTACCCGGATGGGACAGACCACCACCACCGATTACGGTCCTCAAGAGGTCATGGAAAAATACGGGGTAACTCCCTCCGCCTTTATTGATGTGAAAGGTCTGATGGGTGACCCCTCGGACAACATTCCCGGCGTCAAGGGCATCGGAGAAAAGACTGCCTTCTCTTTGATTCAAAATTACCAGAGTATTGAAGCTATATACGAAAATCTGGATGCCTTAGAGGTCACCCCCTCGGTACGGAAGAAGCTGGCTGAGGATAGGGACAGCGCCTTTTTGAGCAAGACCCTTGCCACCATCGACTGCTCTGTGCCCATGGAGCTGAACTTGGAGCAGTTCCGGCTCCGGGACTATAACAAGGAAACTCTGGGAGCACTCTTTACCCGGTTGCAGTTTAAGTCCTTTTTGCAAAAACTGGACCTTCCCCTAGGAGGGGGTGCGCCCGCCGGTGCTGAGAAAATCTCCGGAACCTTGCAATCGGTATCCGGCAGAGAATTACTCTCTCTGCTTCCTGACCGGGGAGCGGTCTGCTATCTGTTGGAGGGCTCCACCCTCTATGCCACCTTGGACGGCAAAAGGGTTTATGCCGCATCTATGACAAGGAACGAACTGAAGGCTTTCTTTGAAAATTCCACTCTATCCAAAGAAGGATTTCATGGGAAGGAGGATATGCTTTCCTTGCGCAAGCAGGGTATTGCTTTTGAGGGACTTTCCTTTGATGTGATGCTGGCAGCCTATCTGGCAGAGCCCACCCAGAGCAGTTATGATTTGGAGGGACTTTGTTTGAAGTATCTGGGAAGGGAGCTCTCGGAAACCGCTGACCGTACCCAGGAAGATGGCCAGATAACCATGTGCTTTGACCAGCCGGAGGAAAATCGGAGTCAGACACTTGCCGACCGAACTGTTGCCATTTTTGAGCTGGCAAGGTATTTCAAAAAACGAATCGAAAAGGACGGTCAACACGATTTATATTACGAAATTGAGCTGCCCCTCATCAAAGTTTTGGCAGAGATGCAGGAGCTCGGCGTCTATGTGGACAAGGAGGCGTTGGGAAAGTTCGGGGAAATGCTTTCGGGAAAGATTGTCCTTTTGACCCAGGAAATCTATGACCTGGCAGGAGAGGAATTCAACATCAATTCCCCCAAACAGCTGGGGGAGATTCTCTTTCACAAGCTGGGACTTCCCGGAGGAAAAAAGAACAAAAACGGCTACTCCACCAACGTGGATGTCTTAACCGGTCTTGCCAAAGAGCATCCCATTGCGGAAAAGGTTCTGGAATTTCGACATCTCTCTAAGCTCCACTCCACCTATGTGGAGGGTCTGCTTCCCCAGATAAATTCCAAAACGGGTCGTATTCATTCCAGCTTCAACCAGACGGTCACCGCCACGGGCAGAATCAGCAGTACCGAGCCGAATCTGCAAAACATACCCGTCCGCACCGAGCTGGGCCGGGAAATCCGGCGGATGTTTGCCGCCGAGGGAGATCGCATTTTGATTGATGCGGACTACTCCCAGATTGAACTGCGGGTTCTTGCCCATATTTCCGGGGACGAAACCATGCGGGATGCCTTTTTAAAGGAGCAGGACATCCATACCCGCACCGCATCCCAGGTGTTCGGAGTACCCATGGACCAGGTAACCCCCGCCATGCGTTCCGGTGCCAAGGCGGTCAACTTCGGGATTGTCTATGGAATCGGTGCCTTCTCCCTCTCCCAGGATTTGAAGATTTCTATTAAGGAGGCAGACGCCTACATCAAAGGGTATCTGGAAAACTACCCAAAGGTAGACGCCTATATGAAGAAAGCCATTGTAGACGCCAGAGAAAAGGGCTATGCAGAAACCATGCTGGGCAGACGGCGGAACATGCCGGAGCTGAAAGCTTCTAACCGAATTACCCAGGCATTCGGGGAACGGGTCGCCATGAATGCTCCCATTCAGGGCAGTGCCGCTGACATTATCAAAATTGCCATGGTTCGGGTTTACCGGCGTTTGAAAGAAGAAAAGCTGGACGCCAAGCTGATTCTTCAGGTTCATGACGAACTGATTGTGGAATCCTCCAAGGCGGATGCGGACCGTGCCCAAGTCGTTTTGAAAGAAGAAATGGAGAACGCCTGCAAATTAAGTGTTCCCCTTGTGGTGGACATGAACACCGGAAAAAGCTGGTACGATACCAAATAGAATCATACAATAAGGAGCGGAAACACATATGTGCTTCCGCTCCTTGCTTTTTCAACTGGTTTTATTTCACTTGTGCCAAAGCCTGCTCCAAATCCGCAATGATATCCTCCGCATGCTCGATACCTACCGACAGACGAATCAAGTCAGGGGTTACACCTGCTGCTTTTAATTCTTCGTCGTTGAGCTGACGGTGGGTATGGCTTGCCGGATGAAGCACCGAGGTTCTGGCATCTGCCACATGGGTTACGATGGCAGCCATCTTCAAACTATCCATAAAGGTTACGGCTGCCTCTCTGCCGCCCTTGACCCCAAAGGAAATGACACCGCAGGAGCCATCCGGCAGATACTTCTTGCCCAAATCATAGTACTTATCCCCAGGGAGTCCGCAGTAGTTAATCCAAGAAACCTTGGGATGATTCTTCAGGTATTCAGCTACTGCCTGAGCGTTGGCACAGTGCTGACGCATCCTAAGGGGCAGGGTTTCCAAACCAAGATTCAGCAAAAACGCATTGTGAGGAGATGGGATAGACCCCAAATCCCGCATTACCTGGGCAGTTGCCTTGGTGATATATGCTGCTTTTCCGAACTTTTCGGTGTAGGTAATTCCATGATACGAGGCATCCGGAGTGGTCAAACCCGGAAACTTGCCCGATGCCTCCCAATCGAAGTTGCCACTGTCCACAATGGCACCACCGGTGGCAACCGCATGTCCATCCATATACTTGGTGGTGGAATGAACCACGATATCAGCACCCCATTCAAAGGGACGACAGTTCACCGGCGTTGCAAAGGTGTTATCAATGATCAGGGGCACCTTATTGACATGGGCAACCTTTGCCCACTTCTCAATGTCCAGAACCACCAGAGCAGGGTTGGCAATGGTTTCCCCGAAGAAAGCCTTGGTGTTGGGCTGAACTGCCGCCTGAAGCTCCTCTTCGCTGGCGTCCGGATCAACAAAGGTTACATCAATTCCCATCTTCTTCATGGTAACCCCATAGAGGTTAAAGGTTCCGCCATACACAGTGGAGGAACAAACAAAATGGTCCCCGGCACTGCAAATATTAAAAATAGAGTAGAAGCAGGCAGCCTGTCCGGAAGAGGTCAGCATCCCCGCAACACCGCCCTCCAAAGCCGCAATCTTCCCTGCAACGGCATCGTTGGTGGGGTTTGCCAGACGGGTATAAAAATATCCGCTCTCCTCCAAATCAAAGAGCTTGCCCATAGCCTCGGTGGATCCGTACTTCCAGGTGGTGTTCTGGTAAATGGGAAGAACTCTCGGTTCTCCGTTTTGCGGGGTGTATCCCGCCTGAATACACTTGGTTTCTATCTTCAAGGGTTTTTCCTCCATTCTGCCGCCATAGGCGGTGCAAATTATCATCTGTTTTCTATTATAGTCACTTTTCTTTGGAATTTCAATAAAAACTTTTAGAAATCTATGGAATTTATTAAAAAGTTGTGCTATACTATAATTATAATTGGAATTATTATGGAATTTGTCCCGACCGGTTGCTGATGGGTTGCAAAAAGCCATTTGTTTCCAGGGAACAGACATCGGCGGCAATGATGCCATCCTTGGTTACAAAGACATTGGCGCGAATGAAACCATTGGGGGAATCCTTATGGTTCAGGACATGATAGGTATAGCGGGTCACCGGCTTTCCCTTATGGGACTCCAGATCGAACCCCGACTCCTTTTCCAATTCCTGATAAACCGAAAATACTGCATCGAACTCCTCGGGGATGGTCAGTCGGCAGATTTCCTCCGGCTCCTCCTCCACCTCCCAGCCATAGGAGCGGAGCAATTCCAGATTCCTTTCATTGAGTTCGGCGTCGGTTCCAAACAACAGAAAAATAATTCCAACCGTTGCCAATGCAGCGGTCATAATCAAGAATATTGCCTTGCAATTGATGTGGGAATTCAGCATGAGAGTTCCTCCATTCCTTTAATACAAACTATGCGAGGCTGCTAAGAAATATGAGGTAAAAGATGCGTCTGGATAAATATCTGGCAGACTGCGGCATTGCGTCCCGCAGCGAAAGCAAGAAACTGATCAAAAGCGGCAATGTACAGGTTGCGGGTATACACAATCTTCGTCCCGAAACCCAAATCGATCCGGAAGCTGTGGCGGTTACCGTCAGAGGTGTACCGGTTCGGTACCGGAGGTTTGTCTACCTGATGCTGAACAAACCCCAGGGGTATCTCTCTTCTACCCGGGACGGCAGGCAGCCCATTGTTCTGGATTTGGTTCCCGAGGAATTCCGACACTTTGACCTTTTTCCGGCAGGACGGCTGGATATTGATACCGAGGGTCTTTGTCTTTTGACCAACGACGGACAGCTTGCCCACCGCATCTTGAGTCCCGCCCGTCATATACCCAAGACCTATTATGCGAAAATTAAGGGAAAGGTTACCCCAGAGGATGTCCAGCATTTTTCCCAAGGCGTTATTCTGGATGATGGGTACCTGACCAAGCCCGCCCAACTTGAGGTTTTGACCTACGGAGAAGTTTCAGAGATTGCGCTTACCATCACCGAGGGTAAATTCCATCAGGTCAAGCGGATGTTTTTGGCGGTGGGCAAAGAGGTTATCTACTTAAAACGAATCCGGATGAACCGTCTGGAGCTTGACCCGGCATTGCCACTTGGAAAGATGCGGGAACTGACCGAAGAAGAAATATCCCGATTAGAGGGATAAGAGGAAACAAAAGGGGAAACAGATATGATTACCAAAATCAACAGCGTAGGATTGAGCGGTATCCAAGGCTATAATATTCAGGTAGAATGTGATGTCAGTCCTGGGATTCCCGCCTGGGAAATTGTGGGGATTCCGGATATTGCCGTCCGGGAATCCAAGGAGCGAATCCGCTCTGCGGTGAAGCACGCCGGCTTCCAGATTCCAGGGAAACGGATGGTGGTCAACCTAGCACCTGCAGATGTAAAAAAAGAGGGTGCCTATCTGGATTTGCCCATTGCCATTGGAATCCTCACTGCATCGGAGCAGTTGTATCTTTCCAACTTCCATGATGCCGCCTTTTTCGGGGAGCTTTCCCTGGACGGATCTCTTCGCCCCATTCACGGGGCGCTGCCCATGACCATCACCGCCTATCAAAGCGGTCTTAAACGGGTATTCCTGCCGGCAGAAAATGCCCGAGAAGCGGCAGTAGTTGCCGGGGTCGAGGTCTTTGGCATCCGGAATTTAGAAGAGCTTTTGCTTCACCTGCGGGGAGAGCAAATCCTCACCCCCACTACGGTAGACATTGACTCCCTCTTCCGCCAGGCGGCGGAAACTGAACTGGACTTTGCCGAGGTCAAGGGTCAAAAAAACGCCAAGCGCGCCTTAGAGGTGGCGGCGGCAGGGGGACACAATCTTCTTTTGATCGGGCCGCCCGGCTCTGGAAAAACCATGCTGGCACAGCGGATTCCCTCTATTTTGCCAGAGTTGAGTTTCGAAGAGGCATTGGAGGTCACCAAAATCCACAGCATTGCCGGCAAGCTCCAGAAGGAACAACCCATGGTCCTCACCCGACCCTTCCGGAGTCCTCACCACACGGTATCTCCGGTAGGTCTGACCGGCGGGGGCGGAAACCCCAAGCCCGGCGAGGTCAGTCTTTCCCATCACGGGGTCCTCTTTTTGGATGAGCTTCCGGAATTCCAAAAGCAAACTCTGGAGATTCTTCGTCAACCTCTGGAGGACGGCACCGTCACCATCACCCGTGCCAGCGGCACCTTCGCCTATCCTTGTAACGTGATGCTGGTGGCGTCCATGAACCCTTGTCCCTGCGGCTATTACGGTGACAAGACCCACACCTGTAGTTGTTCCCCGGTACAGATTCATCGGTATTTGGGGAAGGTCAGTGGACCCTTGCTTGACCGGATTGATTTACACATTGAGGTTCCGGCTGTTCCTTACGAGGATTTGGAGCAGAAGCAGGAAACCTCTGAATCCTCCGCCGCCATCAAGGAACGGGTGAATCGTGCCAGAGATCTCCAGCGGAAACGGTATCAGGGCAGCGGCATCTACTCCAACTCCCAGCTGACACCGGGGATGATGGAGGAATTCTGTCAATTAAAACCGGAGGGCAAGGAACTCTTGAAGCAAGCCTTTGAGAACCTTGGGTTAAGCGCCCGTGCCCATAACCGAATTTTAAAAGTAGCACGAACCATTGCCGACCTGGCAGGGAGCGGCACCATTGAAGCAATTCATCTTGCCGAGGCGATTCAGTACCGATCCTTGGATCGGAAATTCTGGGCATAATACAAAGGAGAGAAGGACCATTGCGTTTGCATATTGTATTGGTAGAGCCGGAGATTCCGGCAAATACCGGAAACATATCCAGAACCTGCTCCGTCATTGGGGCGGCTCTTCATCTGGTGCATCCCTTAGGGTTTGACATCAGCGAAAAGCAGGTCAAACGTGCCGGGCTTGACTACTGGGACGAGCTGGAGCTCTACGAGCACCAAAGCTTTCAGGAAGTACATGCGGCATACCCTGAGGGAATCTTTTACTTCTGTACCACCAAGGGTGACCATACGCACAGTGAGATGGATTACACCATTCATCAAGACGGCGATATCTTTTTAGTCTTCGGGAAGGAAACCAAGGGCTTGCCAGAGGACTTGCTTCGGGAAAACCGTCCCAATTGTATCCGGATTCCCATGCTGGAAAATAAGCGGTCATTGAATCTGTCCAACTCGGTGGCAATCATTGCCTATGAGGTTTTGCGGCAGTTTGAATATGAAAATCTAAAGAAAGAGGGTATTTTGTTATGATTAAAATTATGGCAGACACAGCAGCAGATATTGATTTAGCTACCGCCCAGGAGTTGGACATTACCATTC
Source organism: Clostridia bacterium (assembly GCA_017625185.1). Lineage (GTDB taxonomy): Bacteria > Bacillota > Clostridia > Monoglobales > Monoglobaceae > Ructibacterium. The sequence continues at coordinate 605 of JAGALN010000167.1, read as the reverse complement.
TGCCCTTTATGATTCACTTTGGAGAAAAGTCGGTTCGTGCCGACATTAACTTAGACCCTGATGAGTTCTACACCATGCTCCGGGATTATGATGACATTCCCAGTACCAGCCAGATCAGTCCTGCTGATATCGAGGAGCTGTACCGTGCCCAGGGCAAGGACAACAGTATTATCTATATCACCATTTCCTCCAAGGCAAGCGGCGTTCACAACAGTGCCAGTCTGGTTGCCAAGCAACTCACCGAGGAAGAGGGCTTCGACATTACCGTGGTGGACTCCACCATGTTCTCCTACCCTATCGGCTATTCGGTGGTAGAGGCCGCCAAAATGGCGAAGGAAGGCAAGTCCAAAGAGGAAATTCTGGCGAGATTAAAGGAAACCTACACCCGGGATACTGCTTACTTTATGGTAGACGATCTTGCCTTTTTGAAAAAGGGCGGACGGATTAAGGCAACCACCATGGCAATCGGTACCATGCTGGATATCAAACCGATTTTGAACATCAATGACGGTCTGGTGGAGGCCTACAAGAAAGTCCGTGGCACCAAAAAGGCCCTAGCAACCCTGGTGGACTATGCGGTGGAGCGAATGGATAACCCCCAGGAA
>JAGALN010000166.1 GCA_017625185.1 Clostridia bacterium | reverse complement strand
TGATTAAGGCAGCAATTGCCAAGAAGGCATAAATAGTTTGAAACGGTTCGGGTATACCGTGATTTCCTGCGGTATACCCGTTTTGTATGCGACATAGGTATATACAGGGAGGCAATCATGATAGGAAGTTCAAAACTAAAAGGGAATCTTTTGCTGCTTTTAACAGCGTTCATCTGGGGAACCTCGTTCATTGCCCAGAGCGTTGGGGTGGAAACTGTTTCGCCAACGGCGTTTATCGGCATACGGTGTTTGCTGGGTTCCGGGGTGCTTCTGCCGGTTATCTTCTTTTTGGATAACCGACGCAAGGAAAAGGGAGAACCTGTTCAAAAGATGGATAAAAACCTGCTCCTGGGTGGAATTCTCTGCGGAATCGTTTTGTATTTTGCAAGTGTTTTGCAAACTGCCGGTATGGTCTATACCAGTCCCGGAAAGTCAGGGTTTATTACCGCACTTTATATGGTATTTATCCCGATTGTTCGATTGTTTGCGGGAAAACGCCCATCTGTTGCCGTGTGGGCAGCGGTTGCGGTTGCGGTTTGCGGGATGTACCTTTTGTGTATCGATACGGATTTTTCAATTAATTACGGAGATGTTTTGACGCTGATTTGCGCGTTTTTCTTTACCGCACATATTCTTGTTATTGACAAGTTTTCTCCTATGGTAGACGGAGTCAAGCTTTCCTGTTTGCAGTTTTTCGTCTGTGGATTGATTGGAATTGTGGCCATGTTTTTTGATACCCCTGCGTTTCGTATGGATGCAGTGATTGCCTGCTGGAAACCCATTTGCTATTCGGGCATCCTCTCCTGCGGTGTAGCCTATACCCTGCAGGTGGTGGCGCAAAAATATACCGACCCCACCTCGGCATCCATCCTGATGAGTTTGGAATCGGTGTTTTCCACCTTGTCAACGGTGGTGCTGGTTGCCCTTGGTTGGGAACTGACCGGCGGTGCCTTATCGGGGCGGGAAATCGCCGGATGTGTTTTGATGTTTGTGGCAATTTTATTGGTTCAGCTCCCGGATTTAAAAAAGAAAATATAAAAAAAGAACCGCCGTCCGGCGGTTCTTTTGCATGTTAAATTCTTATTTTCCGATTACAATGCTGAATGCTTCGGACTGGGGAGGGATGCTGAAAGTAGCAGCACCGCTATGGGTGCCGGAGATGGTCATGCCAACCTCCAAATCCTCCAGACGATACGCACGTCTGTTCATCTCGTGCTTAATCTCGGTATTCTCGGTCACAATCAGACGAACAGAGCCTGCCTCATCAGCCTTGCCGATGAGAACGCTTTCGCCGTCAATCTCGGTGATGACACCGGAGAAAGAAACTGCCTCTTCCGGCTGAACTTCTGCGTCAACCTCGGGCATATCTACGGGGAGATTCTCGATGATGATTTTGATTGCGGTGGTCTGGGCAGGAATGCTTGCGGTCATAGCCGGGCTGTATTCCACGCCTAAGGTCATATCCTTTGCAATCAAAGAAGCATCCTCGGTGTTACCCTCATTGTTTACGATAACGGTGTTTTCGTCAATCCGAACAAGAACATCGCCCAAAGAACTGTCGTTTACCAAGATGCCGTCCTCGGTAACCTCGGTTACGGTCACAATGCTGGGGTTTACGATTTTGTAGGTGCCGTCCTCGTTCACGCTATAATAGCCACCGATGATTTCGGGGATAAAGGAAAGGGGAACGTGGGTTACGCAATCGTCAACCAGAACCGGAGCGGTACCCAAAGACTGGGGAGCACGGCGACCGAAGGAATAGGAGTCCTCGCCAATTGCCATCCGGATATACTGTGCGCCCTTTTCCAAGGTGATGGATTGGTCTTCTTCATGCCAGGTTACGGTGTAGCCAAGACCCTCTGCAACAGAGCGAAGAGGAATCAGAACGATGTCGTTCTCTACAACCACAGGAACACCGTCTACCGATGCACCGTTGATCACGGGCAGAACGTCAATCTCTGCCGGAGCACTGATGAGAACGGGAGGCTCTGCATCAACGGACACCTCGGTGGCAAATACGCCGGCAGTTGCAAGCAGGCTCAAAGCCGCTACGGGAACTACAATTTTCTTTAATGTGTTTTTCATTGTTGTTTCTCCTTTTCTATGTTTTGTTTGATTGTTTTTGTGCTTTACATTTAGATTAGACGGAAGGAAAGAAAAAAAGTTCCGGAAAAAATAAAAAAATTTAAAATTTATTGTGCAGGTCTTTGGTGATTGACAAAAACGGACAAAGTTGGTATACTAAAGCTTGTATTTTGAGAGAACAAGAGGCGAAAGAAATGGCAGATACCAAACGTGTTGTGGTTAAGGTTGGAACATCTACCTTAACCCATGATAACGGAAAAGTTGATTTAAGAAAAATGGAGCAGTTGGTTCGGGTGCTGTCCGAGCTGATGAATATGGGGTTGGAGGTCGTTCTGGTAACCAGCGGTGCGATTAGCGTAGGTATTGGCAAGCTGGGGATGGAGCAGCGTCCCGAAAGCACCAGAGAGAAGCAGGCGTTGGCTGCAATCGGTCAGGTAAGCCTGATGGCTCTTTATGAAAAGTTCTTCCGGGAATATGGCTATGGCGTAGGACAGGTGCTTTTGACCAAGTTCATTCTGGACGATGAGGAACGATACACCAATGCAAGAAACGCCTTTGAAACCATGATAGGATATCGTGTCATTCCGGTTGTAAATGAAAATGACGTGATTTCCACCTATGAGATTGAGTTTGGGGATAATGACACCTTGTCCGCCTATGTGGCAAAGGTGGTAGAGGCGGATTTGCTGGTTATTCTATCGGATATAGATGGATTCTACAACGGCGACCCCAAAAACCCTGAGAGTCGGTTACTTTCGGTGGTAGAGAAAATCACCGATGAGATTCGCGCCTGTGCCGGCGGTGCAGGA